>JAUZOY010000148.1 GCA_030706235.1 Bacteroidota bacterium
ATAATGAATTAATAAATGAAAATAAACATTTATTAAAAATTATTGATGAACAAAAAGAATTTATAAATAATATAGAAGAAAAAAATAAAATACTTAAAATTGCGAGTTCAATAAATTCAAAAGAAAATTCGAAAGAAGTAAAATTAAAAATTAATGAATTTTTGCGGGAAATTGATAAGTGCATAGCACTTTTAAATAAATAAAAATAAAATGAACCTAATTGTTTAAAATGAGTGAACAATCTATTACAGTGACAATTGCTGATCGTCCGTATAAAATAATTGTTGCAGAGACAGAAAAAGACAATGTTTTGAACGCTGCAAACGTTATTAATAAAAAACTTAATGAATATGCAAAAAGCTATTCTTTTAAAGATAAGCAGGATTTACTGGCAATGATTGTACTTCAATTTGCAACGAGCAATATAAAATATGAAGAAAAAGATGATATTGTGAATGATGTAGTTTTTGAACAGTTAAATGATATTGAAAAATTAATTGATAGCTATATAGAAAAATAGAAAACGTTCTTTGTAATATTTAAAATATACCCGCAGTAATTCTATACGTTAATAAACTTAACATTATTTTTTAATTTAGAGTAAAGCTCATTGGTTTATAGAAAAGGCCTCAACTTTTATAAGTTTCCTTTAGGAACAGTGGACTTTCGAAATCCCAGGCAGCTCTATACATGACGATTGAGGTTTATTAGACCTTGATGAATTATTTGCGGGTTTTTTTTTAAGTATTTTTTTAAATTTTATTAACAACTAAATATATAAAAAATGAATTATGTTATTATGGCAATTATCGCCCTTGGTTCTTTCACCATCGGAATCTTAATTGCAAATACAATGTTGAAAAAAACTATTGAGAAGAAAAATCAACATATTATAGATGAAGCTAAAGAACAGGCTGAGAATATAAAACAGAAAAAAATTCTGCAGGCAAAGGAGGAATTTCATAAACTTAAAATTGAACATGATAAAATGATTCTCGAAAAAAACAGCAATATTGCTACTTTAGAGAATAAATTAAAACAAAAAGAAACTGTATTATCTCAAAGATTTGAAGAATTTCAGAGAAAACAAAAAGAATTTGCTCAGGTTAAAGAAAATTTTAATGCACAACTGGAAATTTTAAATAAAAAACATACTGACCTTGATAAAGCGCATAAAGCTCAGATTGAAAAGCTTGAAGCTATTTCAGGTTATTCTGCTGCACAGGCTAAAAGTGAATTAATAGAATCATTAAAAGCTGAAGCTAAAACTGAAGCTTTAATCCATATAAAAGACATTGTTGATGAAGCAAAACTTACAGCAGCAAAAGATGCCAAAAAGATTGTTATTGAAACTATTCAACGCACTGCTACTGAACAGGCAATTGAAAATTCTGTTACTGTATTCCCAATTGAAAATGACGAAATTAAAGGAAGAATTATTGGTAGGGAGGGTAGAAATATAAGAGCTTTGGAAGCTGCTACCGGTGTTGAATTTATTGTAGATGATACTCCTGAAGCAATTATTTTGTCAAGCTTTGATCCTGTAAGAAGAGAAATTGCATATCTTTCACTACATAAATTAGTTAGTGATGGTAGAATACATCCGGCAAAAATTGAAGAAATTGTATCAAAGACTCAAAAACAGATTGAAAACGAAATTACTGAAATTGGAAAACAAACCGCTATAGATCTTGGCGTCCATGGTTTACATCATGAACTAATAAGAATGGTTGGAAGGATGAAGTATAGATCTTCATATGGGCAAAATTTATTACAACATTCAAGAGAAGTAGCTAATCTTGCTGCTACAATGGCTTCTGAATTAGGCCTGAATCCTAAAACTGCTAAGAGAGCCGGACTTTTACATGACATAGGTAAAGTGCCTGACAATGAACCGGAATTACCACATGCAATTTTGGGTATGAAACTTGCTGAAAAATTTAAAGAAAGACCGGAAGTTTTTAATGCAATAGGAGCACATCATGATGAAATAGAAATGGAAAGCCTTATTTCCCCTATTGTACAGGTTTGCGATGCAATCTCAGGAGCAAGACCCGGCGCAAGACGAGAAATAGTGCAATCATATATCAAAAGATTAAATGATCTTGAAGAATTAGCTCTTTCCTATCCAGGTGTTGTTAAGACTTTTGCTATTCAGGCAGGTAGAGAACTAAGAGTAATTGTAGGAAGTGAACAGCTTAATGATAAGGACGCTCAGCAATTATCTTATGATCTTTCTCAGAAAATCCAAAGTGAAATGACTTATCCCGGACAAATAAAAATTACTGTAATCAGGGAAACAAGAGCAGTTGCTTTTGCAAAATAATCAATGACGATATAACTTTCTGTTACTTACTTCTCTCATATGCCTTATGATAGCATTCTTATATCTTAAGGTATTGGGAGCGGGATTTAAAACAGAAAATTTTCTCGGATTTGGAACTATTGCCATTATAGCTGCACTTTCAGACTTTGTTAATTCTCTAGCCGGTTTATTAAAATATTTTTGAGATGCAGCCTCAATTCCATAAATACCATCTCCCATTTCTATAACATTTAAATAAACTTCCATTATCCTTTTTTTGCTCCAGAAAACTTCAATAAGTACTGTGAAATAAGCTTCAAACCCTTTTCTGATAAAAGATCTGTTAGGAACAAGAAATACGTTTTTTGCTACCTGTTGGCTTATCGTACTTCCTCCGACTACTTTACCTGAATATCCTGAAGTGTTATGCTCATATGCTTTGGAAATTGCATCAAAATCAAATCCGAAATGTTCTGTAAATCTTTGATCTTCTGCTGAAATTGCTGCCAATGTGGTATTTGAGGAAATTCTTTCAAATGATATCCATTGTTTTTCTATTTTTGCCTCATTGCCATTGTTTTGATTTTGATAATATCTTATTATCATTAACGGGGTTATTGGCGGAGGAACAAATCTGTATACAATAACCGGTATTACTGTAATTATAAGAAAAACAATTAATACTTTTATAAAGAAACGATAAAGTTTCTGTTTGAAATTACCTTTTGCCATTGAACTAATTAGATAGTCTTTTAAGTTCTGCTATAGTTGCAGCTGGATTTTTTGAACCAAATACTGTGTTACCGGCTACAAATATATCAGTTCCGCATTTTGATAATTTTTCAACATTATTCAAATCTACTCCTCCGTCAACTTCAATCAGAGATTTTGAATTCTTACTGATTATCATATCTTTTAACTTAGATATTTTGATATATGTATTCTCTATAAATTTCTGGCCTCCAAAACCTGGATTTACAGACATTAGACATACAAGATCTACCTCGGAAATAATATCTTCAAGCAGATTAACGGAAGTATGAGGATTTAATACAACGCCTGCCTTCATATTATTATGCTTTATTGATTGTATACTTCTATGCAGATGTATGCAGGCTTCATAGTGTACTGTTAGAATATCTGCACCGATTTTTTTGAATTCTTCAATATATCTATCAGGCTCAGTTATCATTAAATGTACATCAAGCGGCTTTCTGGCAATTTCTTTTATATGTTTTATAACAGGAAATCCAAATGAAATATTTGGAACAAAAACTCCATCCATTACATCAATATGGAACCAATCTGCTTCACTATTATTTATTATTTCAATATCATCAGATAGATTTTTGAAGTTAGCAGAAAGTAGTGAGGGCGCAATTAATTTTTGCATTAATTCAGTAAGTTATATTTAATTTTTTAGCATTTTATAATAATTTACATTATTATCGTAATCAACTACCATTAAATATACTCCTGATGGTAAGTTTTTTATATCTAACACTTTCTTCTGATTACCATTCTTTAATGTAAACTCTGCAAAATTAACTTTTATTCCCAGAATATTATATAATGTTACCTTAAGTTTTTTATCGGATACTGAACTAAAATCAGTATTTTGCAGATCAATAGTAAGTTGTTCTCTGAATGGATTCGGATAAACATTAATGAAATCTTTTAATGGCATTTCTGTAAGATTTTTACATGTAATTACGCTTACTGTTATTCCTTTGCTTGCACTGCATCCATTTCCGGCAAATGATGTAACTGTATATTTGGTTGTTATAACTGGTCTGACTGTTATACTTTGTGTAATAAACTGTTGACCATTATCAGATAACCATTCATAATTTGTACCTCCTGTTGCTGTTAAAGTAGTTGACGAACCATTACATATAGTCTTATCATATCCTGCATTTACAATAGAGGATTTAACTTTGATTGCAATTATATCACTTGCGCTACAGCCATTAATATCAGTAACTTTTAAAGTGTATATTTTCATTACCGATGGAGTAACATTTATGTTCTGTGTAGTCTCTCCTGTACTCCATGAATAATTATTTCCTGTAGGTCCTTTTAATGTAACAGATGAACCTTTACAAATATTTTTATCAGCTCCTAAATCTACTGAAAGGTTATTGTTAACTGTAACAACTACATTATCTGTTGCACTACAATAAAAGGATTGTTTAGTCGTAACAATATAAGTGGTTGTTAGGCTTGGGGTAACAATTATTGAACGATTCCTTGAACCTGTACTCCATTGATAATAAATACCTCCTGAAGCTGTTAAAGTAGCCTTGTCTCCTTTGCAGATAGTTATATCCGTTCCTGCATCAGCAGTTAAGTTATTTATTGTCACTACAACATTGTCAGTTCCAGTACATCCTGAAGTGCCTGCAAAAGTCATCTTGTAAGTGGTTGTAAGAGTTGGGCTTACTTTTATGCTTGGGGTGGTTTCACCTGTTTGCCATGTGTATGATTTACCGCCAACACCGTTAAGTGTAACTGTAGTTCCTTTGCATGTCGTAATATCAGTTCCTGCATTTGCCGGATCTATAATTATTGTAGCATCATCTGTTGAGTTACATCCTGCTGTTGCATAGGCGGTTACTGTATATGTGATATTATATTTTGGGGATACATCAATGCTCTTTGAATTTGCACCATTACTCCATGAGTAATAATCACCTCCTGTTGCTATTAAGGTTGTTGTATTTCCAAGACAAATCGTCTTATCCTGTCCTGCATTTGCTATTGGTATCGAAGTTATTATTATATCAGATCCATTATCACTTCCTGTTATAACCGGATCAGATCCTGTTACTCTGATTCTATATCTATTTCCCTTAATTGAAACAGGTATATTTGCATTAATTTTTCCTGAGACAGAACCTGATAAAGTGCCTATATTCAGCGGATTTTTAAAATTACCTGATGAGTCTGACAATTGTGCAGTAAAAATATTACCATTATTAAAAGGTAATGTAACATTATACTGAATTGTAATTCCGGCTCCTGCACATATATTTGAAGATATATTTCCTGTAGAAATTGTCGGAGTAACTGATTTTATTGTGAAATCATTAGTGTTGTAATCTTTATGGAATCCTGAAGCGTCAGATATTCTTATTTTATATTTATTTCCTGCGACCTGACCCAAAGGTATATTCCAGTTATAAGTTCCTAATGAGCCGTCAATATTACTTGCAATTGTTGTGTATGTTATGCCATCATCTTTTGATACTTCAAGATTAATTTTTGAGGCTACTCCTTTATACCATGAGATAATTTGTGTTGAGCCCTGGTTCCATGTTTCTCCTCCTATAGGTGATAAAAGTTTAATATTATACTTTTTATCTGCTTCGGCAGAACTGGTTTGTAGATCTGTCAAATTATCACCGACTATTATTGCAAATGCAACAAGTGCAGAATCTCCTGTTGCAATATTTAACGGACCGGTTCCTAATATGTGAGAAACATCACCTGATGTTGCATTTGCTCTGCTGATTCCGTTAGATATTGAAAGATACTTGTTTGCTTTAGTGTATCCGTTGCTGTAGATTTTAATGCTTCCTCCACTTCCATCATTATTGAATGCATAATATGTAGCAGAATCTTTTGTTAATAATTTCAGACCGGCATAAACACCTCCGGAATAATATTCATACCCAAGTTTATTATTTGCATCATATGAAGCAATATTTGTATTAGGATTAAGAGGAATATCCCAGTCCGCATAAATCCCGGCATAAAGTCCATTAATAGGAGATCCGGATGTGTTTTTAATTTTATATTCAAGTATGTAGAATTTATTATCAGCGGATGAATTCCAGAAGTAATTGTTTTGAGATATGCTTACCCCTATTTTATTCGTTGTTGCATTTGCGTCATTAAATGTTGCATGAAAATCAAGATCAGAACATTTGCCCGGAGATACTTCGTATACTTTATTTACTATGTTATAGGGGTCGTTCGGATCAAGAACTTTTACGGATGATGTTGCTAAAATAAATTGCCCCTGGTAGAGTAAATCATTATTTTTATAGTTCACTCCCAATCCGCCCTGCATGCTGGTTTTGGAATATCCAACCCTACCATTACTTGTTATTGACGTTTTAATTGTACCATTATTTAAATCAATATAATCTTTATTTACAGTAAGATAAAGATATTGGTAAGATGTATAACCGATTCCGTCTGAAAATGTAACTTTTATCACTAAATTATAATTAACCGGAACGTTATTAGATAATTTAATTATAAATTTATTTGTATTATTATTTGTATGAGACAATGTTCCTAAGTTTCCAAGACTTATAGTCCCATTAATAACTGTAGCGTAAGGAGATGATGTTGTTATTGATGCTTTCAGATTATTTACAGGTGCAAGATAATTGGTAAACAATCCTCCAATCCAAATAGAGTCATTCCCTAAAAATATTTCATCATTGTTATCTGAATAATTAATATTGCACATTACTACTGATGGATGATTGGTTTCGGTGAGTGCTCTGAATATATTTACTCTTCCTGAGCCAAGTAAACCTTTATATGCTGCATTTCCCGGAATTGTATCAATATTATCTGCTGTTACTTTAAGTTGTTCTCCGATTTGCAGAGCATTATAAGAAGGAAACCTGGATTTGACCAATGCAGCACATCCGGCAACTATCGGAGCGGAATATGAAGTTCCGCTATAACCTCCGTATGATGTTCCTCCTTTGGTGGAATAAATTGCCAATCCCGGAGCTGTAATATCTACAGTAATACCATATGAAGAACCTGTCCATTTGACATCTGATTGATCTGAACCGGCAACACTAATTACATTTTCATAAGCTGCAGGATAATAAATGCTTTGATTAGATGCATTACCTGTTGAAGCAACAATAAGTGAATTTTTATTATAAGTGGCATAACTAATTATATCCTGATGATACTGACTATATCCTGATGCGGAATCACCCCATGAACAATTAATGATCTGACATCCGTGGTCTGCTGCATATACTATTCCTTCATATGTTTTGGTCAATGCACCGGCAGAGTTTGAAACTTTAACAGGTAAATACTTACACTTAAAACCTACACCTGCTATACCAATCCCATTATTGGTAGTTGCAGATGCTGAACCTGTTACCAAGACACCATGACTTGCATTAGCATCCCATTGAGGGTTATTTTTATTCTCTCCTAAGTCCCAACCGTAAAAGTTATCTACATAACCATCTCCATCGTTATCTTTTCCATCTATCGGATCATTATAATTATATTTTATATTTCCGAGATCCGGGTGCCCCAAGTCGGTCCCTGTATCTACAATACCAATAACAACATTTGTATCTCCGGTACAAATATCCCAGGCTTCAAATGCATGAATAAGATTCAGGTGATATTGTGATGAAATATTTGGATCGTTTGGTGTTAATAATGTCTTTTGTATAAAATGTGGTTCAGCATAATCAATTAATTCTGACTTATATAATAAATTAATAGCTTCTTCAATATCAAATGAATTAGCATACTCCAACTCATATATTAATGATAAATCAACCTGTAATGAA
>JAUZOY010000149.1 GCA_030706235.1 Bacteroidota bacterium
AAGGATTTTCATTTTTTTGTTTTTTAATTTTGGCTTTCTCTTTTTCCCTTATAGCCAATTCTATTTTGTTTTTGTTTATATTGAATACATCAATAGTCAAATTATGTGTTTTTGCAACTGAAATCAATTTTCTTTCTGTATATACTTTTTCAAGATAATCAAGACATTGCAGAAACAGTACATCTTCATAATAAAAATCAATATTAGCATCTTTGAGTTTAGCAAAGCTGGTAAGAAATTTAATAACAGAATTATATTTTTCAATAAAAAATGGATATGTGAATAAATGTGGTGAGAATATTTTAAAAATTTCGTAGATTAGTCTTCTGTATTTATCGTGGGTAATTTTTACCATAATTTCATTAAAGAATCTGATTGGAAGTCTTAAAAATACATCATCATTTTTAAGGGGAAAGAACATCTCTGTTAGCTCTCTTATTTTATCAGTTTCTATGTTTTTGTTATCTTCAATGTACCCGAAATACATTAAAGTTATTAATGCTAAGTTGTTTTTTTCAAAATCCCTTTCATATTTTTCAGAAATCATTTTTAGAGAAGCGAAATTTATGAAATTAGATATGAATTTTTGTATAATTTTTTCATTGCCAATTCTAATGGCTTTAATATATTCTTCTTTAATTATTTTGAAATTAACATTCTTTAGCCCTATTAATAAAATATCAAATAATTCATGATTTTGAAGATTAAGGTAATCTTTGTAATAAACAGAGTTTTCATTATTTTCTCTGAAATATTCAATTTGTTTAAGATATGAATTTGAATATTTATCAAGAATATCGTCATTAAATTTTGCAGAATAGTCTGTTTTAAGGAAATTTATATATTGGGAGAAATATAAATAAAAATCCAAAATTACTTTTGCCCTGCGATGTGGTACAAAATCAGTAGTTAATAAATTGAATAATTTTTCAGCATAAGGAAGATGAACAAATTTAAGTGCTTTTTTATTTGTAAATTCATCGGCTTCAATTTTTTTGTCATTGAAAAACGATTCCAACTGGGTTGTTATGAAATTGTTATAATCAGAGATGTCAGGATTTAAAAATAATGATAAATGGTTTTTATCAGGGATAGATTGAGAAACGAAAGTTAAACCCAATAAATCAAGAAGTCTTATACCTAAAATATTCTCTTTAAGGTTAATAAAATCATTCAGTTTTGATATGTTTTTCTTAAACTCATCAAAAGAGAACCGATAAGCAAAGATATCATACAACAAAAGGCCAATAACTTCGATTTGCCCTTTTGTTAATTTTTGCTTATTTAATGACAGGAAAAGAGAAAAATGGGAGATAAATTTATTGACGTTATTTGATTTTGAGATTTTGAAATGCCTGATGTATGGATAAATTGAATCAGGAAAACTAAAAAATATATTTTTATATTTATCTATTAAATCAATTGTTTTTGGTAAAGCTTCTTTGTTTTCGTTTTCAATGTTAATGATCGATACAATCTGGTTGTAAATTATATATTTAAATTCATTAGAAAAAAAATCGTTTGCTTCAGTTAGTAATATTGACTCATTATCAAGAATTTCTCCTGAATTGCAAAGATTTTCTAATTTTTGTTTTAGATTAATATCCTTATTTGTATTAATGTTTTGTTCAATTCGGTTTTTTACAACCGGGTAAATAGACAGGTAATCTTTTTCCGAAAGAGAAAGTTCCAGTCCGGAAAGTAATTTATAGAGAGGTTTTATTCCTATCGAAACTGATGATTCTTTTGTTTTGGAACTTATTTTATTAAGCAATAATTCTAAATTCAATTTTTGTAAATGACTTTCCTGAGAAATCTTTTTGATTTTTGACATGAAAGTTTTGAGATTATCTTTCATCAGATAATATAATCCCTGAAGATACAGAACTTTGTTTGGTTTTAAATCATCGAAATAGTTTTTGAAAAGTTTGTCAAATTCCGATAAAGATTTAATATCTGTATATTTATTGCCATATAGTCCGGCAATAATATAATAGAAGTAGAAAGGTTTCAGCAGTGTATCATCTTTGGTGTCTTTCAGGTAATTTTCAGCAGAACCGAAGTTTCCCAGATATAGTTCAGAAATTCCGGCAATAACTTTACTTTTTTCCAGTGCCAGGGGAAATTCCTGTTTGGGTTGGATATTAAAATTGTTGATAACTATATTAAGAGCATTTTTGAAATTCAGATTTTTAATATTCTCGATAGCTAGCTGATTATTAATTTCTACTTTTAGCTGCTTTGCAATTCCGCTTTCATCAGAAGTTATCTTTGCTTTTTTTAGTAATTCATTAGCTCTTGAAAAATTTTCCTGTTGGTATATGTTTAAAACATCTTTCAGTAGTATTTGATTAGAATTTTTTTGTTTGATTTTTGACATATAGTTATTTAGCAATTCAGAATAAAGTGCCAAAATTAACAAACAGTTTTGAATTAATAACAAGAATTAAATGCAGCAGAATATCGGCAATCCTATAACGATAGAAATGGTAGAAAAATAACACAAAGCAGAAAAGAGTGTTTTATACTAAATTGATTGATATTATCGTTTTTATAAATTTTATTCTTCATAATGAATTAATGTTCAGGCTTCAGAGACTAATTTTAATAGTATTTTTCTGCATGATAATATTGTCTTGTATAAACGCACAGCATAAAGACAGTTATTTACAATTGGGAAAATTTGAATTGAAAAAAGGCCATTTTACAGAAGCAATTGAAAAATTTAATGTTGCGATAAGGATTGAGCCATATTTATATGATGCCTATTTTCTGAGAGCTTATGCAAAAGATCAGCTGGATGATTATAATGGTGCTGAGCAGGATTATTCCAAAGCCATTTCGCTTTTCCCATATCAGGCTCAGATGTTTTTCTACAGGGCAAGAATTAGGGATAAATTATTCAATTTTAACGGGGAATTTGAAGATTATCAGAAAGCATTGGATCTTGATCCGACAAATGGGTCCATATATGTTGACAGAGCTGTTACGCTTTTGTATCTACATCAGTATGAAGCTACAATAAGAGATTGTAATAAAGCAGTAAATTTTAAGTATAAATATGAAAATCCGTATTTAATAAGAGGAGCCGCTGAATTTGGATTAAAGAAATATAAAGAAGCTATTAATGATTATAATATTGCAATTAAAAATAATCCCAAGAATACTTCTTCTTATATACAAAGAGGGATATCATTGTCTACATTGAATTTAAAGGATTCAGCATTGAAGGATTTTAATTATGTATTACAAATTGATACATTGAACACATTTGCTTTGTATTACAGGGGTATAGTTAATGCAGAAGATAAAAAAAATGCAGAAGCTTTAAAAGATTTTAACAGAGTTATTGAATTAGCGCCGTATAATGCATCCGCTTTTTTTAACAGAGCTATGTTAAAGGGGAATTCAAATGATTTTACCGGAGCATTGGAAGATTATAATATGGTGCTTACACTTAATCCTGATAATATTATTGCATATTTTAACAGAGGTGGAATTAGATATAAAAATCATGATTTTAAAGGTGCTATAAAAGACTATAACAAAGTAGTAGAACTTTTCCCTGAATTCGCTGATGCATATTACAACAGATCCCTTATTAAACTGGAACTAAAAGATAAAGAAGGTGCAAAAGAGGATTATAAAAAAGCATTGGAAATAAAAAAACAGAAATATTCACAGGATGATGCAATGGAATTCAGTGAAGGAATAAGGCTTATGAAACTGACGACATTTAGTGATGATTTTAATACTAAAGAAGAGTCAAAAGAAAAAGTACAGTATAAACTTACTGATGTTCGTTTAAAGCCGATTTATTCAAAAACTTTATTGCCTGAATCTTCGAAAGGAGTTCGGATATATGATGCCTGTGGTAAGCTGCATTATAATTCAAGTTTGATATCACTTTCTAATGTTATAGATAGTACAGAAGGCAAAAAAGTAAAAAAGAGAATAGAATTGCTTGATAGCATTATTACAAAAGAAGGAGGGAATGCAAACAGATATATGGAAAGAGCTATTTTGTATAGTTCTGAACAACATTATAATCAGGCATTTTCTGACTATGATAAATCTATGGCAATTGATTCAAATAATATAATGACATATTTTAGCAGAGCAAATACCAGAACAAAATATCTGGAATTGCTTCATTCATTTGATGAAGAAAATTCCGGAACATCGACATTGAGCAAAATACCGGTAGATGTTCCTAAACAAATCAATAGTGACAATAATTACAGCTTATTAATCAGTGATTATACAAAGACATTAGAACTTGATTCCACAATGACTTTTGCATATTACAATCGTGCAAATGCGAAATTTTTAATGGGAGATTATAAAGGAGCTCTTAGTGATTTATCAAAATCTATAATATTTGATTCATCTCTTCCTGATGCATATTATAACAGAGGAATAATCAGGATATTTTTAGATGATGTAGTAAATGGATGTTACGATCTGAGTAAAGCCGGTGAGTTGGGTGTGCTTGATTCATATAACGTAATGAAAAGATATTGTAGTAAATTGTGAATTGTAAATTGTGAAATAAAAATATTGATTAATATTCCATTAGATATATTGATATAAAAAAACGATAATTGTTAATCTTAAAATTAGTAAATTGCGGCAGTTTTAGAATTATTGTATTATAGATTAAATTATATATTTAAATTAATGAAATTTACTGCGAAACAAATATCTGACCTTTTAGGAGGTAAAGTAGAGGGGGATGAAAATATAGAGGTTACCAAGCTCTCCAAAATAGAAGAAGGTGTCCCCGGAACACTGTCTTTTCTTGCAAATCCATTATACACACATTATATTTACACTACAAATGCGTCCATAGTAATCGTAAACAATAGTTTTGTGCCTGAAAATAAAGTGAACAGTACATTAATCAGGGTAGAGAATGCATATCAGAGTTTTGCAAAACTTCTGGAAATATATAATACAATAAAGAATAATAAAACAGGGGTATCAAAACATGCATATATATCTGATTCAGCTAAAGTTGGTGAAAATGTATATATAGGCGAATTTGCAGTGATTTCAGATAATGTATTTATAGGGAATAATGTAAAAATATACCCACATACCTATATAGGAGATAATACTACAATAGGTGAAAATACAAAGATTTTTTCAGGTGTAAATATATACTCAGACAATCAGATAGGGAAAAATTGCACGATTCATTCAGGAGTAGTGATAGGTGGAGATGGATTTGGATTTGCACAGCAAAAAGATCATAATTATGTTAAAGTTACTCAGACCGGGAATGTAATTATAGAAGATGATGTGGAAATAGGAGCGAATTCTACAATAGACAGGGCAACACTTGGTTCTACTTTTATAAGAAGAGGGGTAAAAATTGACAATCTGATACAAATAGCACATAATGTTGAAATAGGAGAAAATACTGTTATAGCAGCTCAGACAGGTGTTGCAGGTTCAACAAAAATTGGGAAAAACTGTATGATTGGTGGTCAGGTTGGAATTGTAGGACATTTGACAATTGCGGATAATGTAATAATAGCTGCGCAGTCAGGTATAGGGTCCAATATAACAAAGTCGGATATAGTTCAGGGATCGCCGGCATTTAAGATTGGTGATTACAGAAAATCATATGTTATTTTCAGAAATTTTCCTAAAATCCAAAAGAGAATAGAAGAATTAGAAAAAATAGTAAAAAAATTAACATCAAATTAACCTATTTTTCACTTCTTAATACAGCGTAATAATTTATTTATTTATATTTGCACCGCAAATTATTTAATAAATTTTGTTAATGCTTGAAAAACAAAAGACTGTAAAAATTCCTGTAACAATTTCAGGGGTAGGATTACATACAGGCAAAGAAGTTACGCTTACTTTTAAACCAGCTCCGATAAATCACGGATATAAATTTAAAAGAATAGACCTGGAAGGAGAACCTATAGTAAATGTAGATATTGATAATGTAATTGATTTTTCACGAGGTACTACAATAGAGGAAAATGGAGTTAGAATCAATACTGTTGAACATACTCTTGCAGCCCTTGCCGGACTGGGGTTAGATAATGTTATTATTGAGCTTAATTGCTCTGAAACACCTATTCTGGATGGAAGTTCAGCAGTTTTTGTTGAAGCTCTTTTAAAAGCAGGTTTTGTAGAGCAGGATGCTGATAAGAAGTATTATAGGCTAACTACAAATATCACATATAATGATCCTGAAAGAGATGTTGAGTTAATTGCTATGCCATCCGAAAATTTTCAGGTTTCTGCAATGATAGACTATAATTCAAGCGTTTTGAAAAGTCAGTTTGCCTATTTGAATAAAATAGAAGATTTTAAAGATGAAATTGCACCATGCAGAACGTTTGTATTTCTTCATGAACTGGAGCAACTTATAGCACAAAATTTAATAAAGGGTGGCGATCTTAATAATGCAATAGTTATTGTAGATAAACCGGTTGATAGTATCACAATTGAAAAATTGTCCAAAATATTTAATAAACCCGGAATTGAAGTTAAAAAAGAAGGTATACTTAATAATGTTGATCTTTATTTTAATAATGAACCGGCCAGACATAAATTATTGGATATAGTTGGTGATTTGGCACTTGTAGGAATGCCTGTTAAAGCCAAAATTATTGCACGCAAACCGGGACATAAAGCTAATTTAGCTTTTGCTAAAAAGATAAAAGAGCAATTAGTAAAAGATAAATTGAAGAAAATAGCACCTGTATATGATCCTGATGCCCCACCTTTGTTTGATATCAATCAGATTTCAAAAATATTGCCGCATAGACATCCATTTCTTTTGATTGATAAAATCATTGAAATGAGTGATACACATATAGTAGGGTTAAAGAATGTGACAATGAATGAAGCATTTTTTACAGGTCATTTTCCAGGGAATCCAGTAATGCCGGGCGTATTAAATATTGAAGCAATGGCACAAACAGGAGGCGTTATGGCATTATGTTCTGTTTCTAATCCGGAAGCCTATAATACATATTTTCTTAAAATAGATAATGTAAGATTTAAAAACAGAGTAATACCTGGTGATACAATTATTTACAGATTAGACTTAATTTCACCTATTCGTAGAGGTATCTGTCATATGAAGGGGGTAGCTTATGTTGGAAATAAAATAGTAATTGAAGCCGAGCTAATGGCACAAATAGTAAAAAAGTAAGGGAATGATTCATAAAAATACAGACATACATCCTAACGCTATTATAGGTGAAAATGTATCAATAGATGCATTTTCTGTCATTCAGAAAAATGTAGAGATAGGAGAAGGAACATGGATAGGACCTCATGTTTCTATTATGGAAGGAGCTCGAATAGGAAAAAATTGCAAAATATTTCCCGGCGCAGTTATTTCAGCTATACCTCAGGATTTAAAATTTCAGGGAGAAGATACAATTGTATCAATAGGGGATAATGTAATAATAAGGGAATTTGCAACCGTTAACAGGGGAACAAAAGCAAATAATTCTACTATAATAGGTGATAATTGTATGTTGCAGGCTTATGTGCATGTAGCTCATGACTGTATACTTGGTAAAAATTGTATTATTGGAAATTCTACAGGATTATCAGGACATATCAGAGTTTATGACTATGCCATAATAGGAGGTCTTACAGGCGTACATCAATTTGTAAATATAGGAGCTCATTCAATGATATCAGGAGGGTCTCTTGTTCGAAAAGATATTCCACCTTATACAAAAGGCGCAAGAGAACCCATGTCTTATGTTGGTGTTAACTCAATAGGATTAAGAAGAAGAGGATTTACAATTGAAAAAATAAAGG
>JAUZOY010000015.1 GCA_030706235.1 Bacteroidota bacterium
ATTTTGCCAAAATTTTCAATTTTTTTACCATTAACCTGTAAAATTTGATCACCACTTTGCAGACCAATAGACGTTGCCAGAGAATCACAAGCAATACCATATTTCAGGTTTGAAGTGGGTAGATATTCTTCACCCCAGTAAGATAACATAGCAATATAAATCAAAATAGCAATTATAAGATTTACAGTTACGCCGCCAAGCATAACAATAAGTCTTTGCCAAGCAGGTTTTGACCTGAATTCCCAGGGTTGAGGCGGCAGTTTCATTTGCTCTTTGTCCATAGATTCATCAATCATACCCGAAATTTTGACATAACCGCCAAGAGGTAGCCAGCCAACACCATATTCAGTTTCTTTTTTCTTGAATTTAAATAATGAGAACCAGGGGTCAAAAAAGAGATAAAACTTTTCTACTCTAATTTTAAATAGTTTTGATGGTATAAAATGTCCTAATTCATGAACAATAATAAGAATTGATAAACTGCATATCAATTGTAGGGCTTTAATAAGAATCTCCATTTCTTCTTTTTTATTTTAATAAGTTAATTGCTAATTCTCGACTTTCTTTGTCTGATTCTATATAATCTTCCAGGGAAGGCTTAATGATATATGTCGCTTTTGCCATGCATTTTTCAATTACATCAGGCATTCTAAGAAACTTTATCTTGTTGCACAGGAATGCGGCAACAACTACTTCATTGGCAGCATTCATTATACATGGCATATTTCCTTTTTTATTAAGTGACTCATAAGCAAGTGCAATATTACGAAATATTTTCGTATTCACAGATTCAAAGGTCAGATTCGGATAATCAGCAAAGCTAAAACGTTTAGCGGGTGATTTTAGTCTGTATGGATACCCTAAAGCATATTGAATTGGCAATTTCATGTCCGGAAGACCCATCTGGGCTTTCAGTGATCCGTCCTCAAACTGTACAAGCGAATGGATAATTGATTGAGGATGAACAATAATATCTATCTGAAAAGGTTCAAGACCAAACAACCATTTAGCTTCAATTGCTTCCAGGCCTTTGTTCATCATAGTAGCAGAATCTACTGTAACCTTAGCTCCCATATTCCAGTTTGGATGTTTGAGGGCTTCATTTTTAGTGACATTTTCAAGTTCATTTTCTGTCATTCCCCTGAAAGGGCCACCGGATGCTGTTAGGTAAATCTTCTCAATTTTATTCTGGAATTCACCGGCGAGGCACTGAAAAATTGCTGAATGTTCGGAATCTACAGGATAAATATTTACACCTTTCTCTCTGGCCGATTCTGTTACAATTTCACCAGCAACAACAAGAGTTTCCTTGTTTGCGAGAGCTATTTGTTTGCCGGCAGAGATAGCTTTCAATGTAGGTTTTAAACCAGAGAATCCTACCATAGCTGTCAGAACAGTATCGATACTTGACATTTCAACTATCTGTTCTATGGATTCTTCACCTGCATAAACTTTAATATCCAAACCGGATAATGCATCATATACTTCCCTGTATTTATCCTTATTTGCAATAACAACTGCATTGGGTTTGTATTCTATTGCCTGTTTTATTAATAATTCTGCATTTGTATTTGCAGTAATAACTTCAACTTCAAACTGATCTCTGTGTTCACTGATAACTTCTAATGCTTGTGTTCCTATTGAACCCGTCGAACCTAAAATTGCTATTCTTTTCAAAACTATTCTATTTTACAATGTTTTAACAATTCATCTGCTATAGACCTGTCGTTGCTTACCCTAGGGAGTTTATTCTGTCCGCCAAGTTTTCCTCTGGATTTCATATAATTGTTGAAAGCTCCTTCATACAATCTTCTGATTTTAAGAGGTTGCAGCACTTTTCCGGTAATAAGATCTTTATAATATATATTTTTATCCTGCAATGCTTTATCAATTTCCAGTCTGAATCCTTCCATATCTTCAGGTTCTCTGCCAAACTCAATAAACCATTCATGGTATGGCAGTTCACCTTCGGTTGTAACCATGGGAGCCACTGTAAATTCATTGATCTCGGCAGGGTATTTTTCTATTGCTTTTAATAATGAATACTCGACTTCTTCTGCAAGTACATGTTCTCCAAATGCTTCAATCACGTGCTTGATTCTTCCGGTGACAACCAGTTTATAAGGATTCTTTGATACAAAACGTACTGTATCCCCGATACAGTATGCCCACATTCCTGCGTTGGTACTCATTATTAAGGCATAATTAACGTTTGTTTCAACTTCTCCTATGCTTAATCTTTTGGGGTTTTCACTATAAAATTCATCGGCTTTTATGAATTCATAGAATATACCTGAATCAAGTATTAACAGTAAACCTTTTTCTTTTTGTGAATTTTGATATGCAATAAACCCTTCTGAAGCAGGATACAATTCAATTGAGTCTATTTTCTTTCCGATAATATTTTCAAACTTTGTGCGGTATGGTTCATAATTTACTCCACCATATATGAAAAGGGAAAAACCGGGAAAGATATCTTTAATTTTTTTACCTGTCTTGTCTTTTAGTTTCTCAAAATACATTTGTACCCATGATGGAATACCGCTGATAAGTGTCATATTTTCTTTCACAGTTTCTTCTACAATTGCATCAACTTTTTTTTCCCAGTCTTCTATACAATTGGTTTTATATGAAGGCATTCTGTTACTCTGAAGATATGCGGGGACATGATGAGCCACTATACCTGATAATCTACCAGTTGGTATATCGCCGATTTTGTCAAGTACAGGACTACCCTGCAGAAAAATCATTTTTCCATTAATAAAATCAGCTTTTCCTGTTTCAGCTATATAGCAAAGAATAGCATTTCTTGCACAATCTATGTGATTATGAATAGATTCTTTGGATATAGGTATGTATTTTGTTCCTGAAGTTGTTCCTGAAGTTTTGGAGAAATATATTGGTCTGCCTTTCCATAGAACATCTTTTTCTCCAGATTTTATCCTTTCAATATAAGGTTTAAATTCTTCATAATCCCTTACCGGTACATTTCTTTTAAAATCTTCATAACTCTTTATTTCTCCGAATTTATGTTCTTTCCCAAAAACTGTGTTTTCAGCACCTTTAATTAGTTCTCTGAAAACTTTTTCCTGTGTTTCCACAGGTTGCATACTCCATTTCCTGATTTTTTCAGAGATATGTCTTGCCAGAAGTTTCCCAAAAAAAGATTTTATACTCATAAGTGCAAAAGTAGAAAAAATTAAGCATAGAATTAATATTGTTCAAATATAGTTCCGGTATTATTTACAGTGATTTGTTGATGATGTATGTACCAGTTTTGAAAGAATATAACTGACATGTAAACAGTGTGATGAGTGATTTTATAAAACTTGAATGAAAGAAAATCAGGGATATATACCTGAATGTATGGCTTAATGCTGTTGACTTTAATCATGAGGAGACAACATTGTTTGCAACAGTAGAACTGCTCTTTAATGAATTGTTTTATGGAAAACTGTATTAGATGATGGTTCAATAATATTCTGATATTTAGGAGTGTGTTTGTTTGATTACAGCTCTAAAAATTAAGCCATTTATGTTTTTATTGAATGTCTCACCCCCAGTATAAATGCAGGGGTTATTGATATTTAGCCGCTTAAAAAAATTTAATCCTTTCAGAATTTTTTATCAGAATTATCATTATCTCAGAATTGACTTTTGAGAATTTAGTTATCAAATATGGCTTGATTTTCAATATTTTCTTTTCTATTGAGATGCCAATTGAAATAAAAAATGAATTGTTATGTAAAAAAAGTGATTTACGGATTACCAGAAATATTAGAAATTTGATATGATAAGATTAAGATTGAATAGTTAAAAGCATTTTGATTAAAACATGTAAAGATTATTTATGAAAAAAATTACTTAAAGATATTAAAATTTTGAAAAAGACATTAAATTTTTATGTATATTTGTTTTAATTAAAATAATTTAGTGTAAAATAATGATAACGATTTTAAAATAGAAACTTAATGTAATAAAGTAAATGAAAATGATTAAATATTTATATGTTTTTATTTTATTTTTTTTAGTTTCATGTATAAAAGAAAATCCAACAGAAATTTCTAAAGATAAATATCCTTATTATTCTTTTCAAACTACAGATAAAGAATGGTTTAATTATAAAAATGGTGAAACTTTAATTTTTAGGAATCAAAATAACCTTACCGACACATTTACAGTTTTTGTAGAACATAACCTGAAAATGGAAGCGGGAATTGGGATGGGTATTGGCAGTACATTTTCGACAGTATATTATTATTATGATGAAGAAAAATACAATATAATGTCAATGAAATCAGGTCTAGGTCTTTATTCTTTTGATACTACCTTGCCAGATGGATATACTAAAGAAAATCCCCCTTTTAATGTTAAAGGAGAATTTGTTATGAGTTATTTTGGTTTAATTGATATAAATAAATTTTCAAATTTTTTGACATTAACAGCAAACAATAAAACATATAATTATGTTATTAAAGGAGTTTCAGATGGTAAATATGCTAGAGATGATAATGTTAAAATAATGTATTATGACAAGTTTGGTGGAATAATCAGATATGAACTTTATAATGGAACAATATGGGATTTAATTGTTAGAAAATAATAGCCATTTTATGAACATCATGATGATGTGCTTTAAGTTCTCTACTTCCCAGTAGTTTTAATCTGAAGTTATTCACTTTTAATACCTATAAGATAGGAAAAATTTTTTTAGTATTTTTGCAAAAAGTATCAAACTGAGAAATCATAATTCCAATCATTGAACTTAAAGAAATTAAAAAATCTATATAAGGAAAGTCAGAATACTGCAAAGATTATTGAAAGTTTATTGCTTAATAACGCAGTAAAAATCAATATTCTGGGAGTTACAGGATCTGCCAGAGGAATAATTGCATCAGCGATTATTAAAAAACTTCGCAGACCTCATCTCTTTATATTTCCTGATAGAGAAGTCGCTGCTTTCTTTCTCAATGATCTGGAAAATATATTTGGAGAACAGGAATTACCGTTCGATTCTAAGCGTATACTATTTTATCCAACTTCATACAAAAAACCCTATCAGATTGAGGAGGTTGATAATGCAAATGTTCTTCAGAGAGCAAATGTAATGAGCAAAATAAATGCTCATGAGTTTAATCCTGTAATAGTTACATATCCTGAGGCTTTGTCTGAAAAGGTAGTTACAAAAGAATATATTGAGTCGAATACTTTTTCTGTCAATAAAGGAGACAATATTTCTGTTGATTTTATTATAGATTTTCTGGTAAGCTATGAATTTGAAAGAACGGACTTTGTAGTAGAACCGGGGCAATTCTCAATCCGTGGAGGAATTATTGATATTTTTTCTTTTTCGTCTCATCTGCCTTATCGTATTGAAATGATGGGAAATGAGATAGAATCAATACGTACGTTTGACCCTTCGTCACAACTTTCTGTTACTTATCTTGAAAACTTAACTATTACACCAAATATTCAGAACAGAACTCTTAATGAGAGGAGACAGACTTTTTTTGAATATATGTCTGCCAATACGGTAGTATGGATTGAAACATTCGATCTGTGTATAGATATAATCAGAAAAGAGTTCGAAAAAGCTGTTAATATTTATGAGGGTCTTGGCACTGAAATAAAACATCTGAGTCCTGATGAACTTTTCTTAGATGAAAAAATATTCGTAGAACAGGTTAAGAAATTTTCTGTTGTTGAAGCAGGTAAAAGAAGTTATTTCAGTCCTGATGAGACTGTAACATATAATATTAATCCCCAACCTCCCTTCAATAAGAATTTCGAACTTCTTTTACAGAATCTTATAGAAAACAAGAATAACAACTATACAAATTTACTGCTTTCTGATAATCAGAAACAGATTCAGAGAATATTCTCAATAATTGAAGATATTCTTGTAAATAACAAGTCAGGAAGGACAATTGGGGATATAGATCTTAAACCGATAGAAACTCAATTACATGAAGGATTTATTGACAAAGATCTGCGAGTAGCGTGTTATACGGATCATCAGATATTTGATCGTTACCATCGTTTCCATCTTGATGAAAGCTTTGCCCGCAAAGATGCAATTACTCTGAAAGAATTATATGATCTTCAACCGGGTGATTATGTAACTCATATTGATCATGGAGTAGGGCGTTTCGGAGGACTGGAAAAAATAGATGTTAATGGTAAGCAACAGGAAGCTATTCGTTTGATTTATAAAGATAACGACATTCTATATATAAGTATTCATTCTTTGCATCGTATTTCCAAGTACCGTGGTAAAGATGGAACAGAACCTGTTGTAAACCGTCTTGGGTCTAATGCATGGAACAATCTGAAAAAAAAAACCAAGCAGAAGGTTAAAGATATTGCCAAAGATCTTATTAAACTTTATGCTGAACGTAAGTCTAAAAAAGGGTTTAGTTTTTCTCCTGATACATATATTCAGAATGAACTTGAAGCTTCATTCATATATGAAGATACCCCTGATCAGATTAAATGCACCACTGATTTCAAGAAAGACATGGAATCAGAGTCTCCAATGGATAGGCTGATTTGTGGAGATGTAGGTTTCGGTAAAACTGAAATTGCAATAAGAGCTGCTTTCAAGGCTGTCAATGACAATAAACAGGTTGCAGTACTTGTTCCTACAACAATTCTTGCTATGCAGCATTACAAAACTTTCAGTGACAGGCTTAAGGATTTTCCATGTAATGTAGATTATATAAACCGTTTCAAGACTACCGGACAACAGTCAGAAAGCAAGATTAAACTTAAGGAAGGTAAAACTGATATTATTATTGGTACGCATCGCCTTGTAAGCAAAGACATTGAATATAAAGACCTTGGTTTGCTTATTATAGATGAAGAGCAGAAGTTTGGTGTATCAGCCAAAGAAAAATTAAAAATGATTAAATCCAATGTTGATACACTTACTCTAACAGCAACTCCAATACCGCGTACGCTGCAATTTTCTCTGATGGGTGCAAGAGATCTTTCGGTAATAAATACTCCTCCGCCTAACAGGTATCCAATTCATACCGAGGTGCATCCATTCAAAGAAGAAATTATAAGGGATGCAATAATGTATGAAGTTTCCCGTGGAGGACAGGTCTTTTTCATACATAACAGAGTTGAAAATATTACAGAGATTGCAGGAATAGTTCAAAGGCTATGTCCTGATGTTGGAGTCAGGTATGCTCATGGTCAGATGGATGGACATAAACTGGAGGAAATAATGCTTAGTTTTATTGAAAATGAATTTGATGTACTCATTTCCACAACTATAGTAGAATCAGGATTGGATATACCAAATGCAAATACAATAATAATCAATAATGCTCATCATTTTGGATTAAGTGATTTGCATCAGATGAGAGGCAGGGTAGGAAGAACAAATAAGAAAGCTTTTTGCTACCTACTGGCACCGCCATTATCTTTGCTAACACCTGAAGCACGCAAAAGACTTCAGGCAATAGAAGAATTCTCAGATCTGGGCAGCGGTATTAATATAGCTATGAAGGATCTTGAAATAAGGGGAGCAGGAAATCTGCTGGGAAGTGAACAAAGCGGTTTTATCTCCGAAATAGGTTTTGATATGTATCACAAGATACTTGATGAAGCGATTGCAGAATTGAAAGAAACTGATTTCAAGGACTTATTTCATGAAGAAAAACATGAAGACTTTGTCAAGGACTGCCATATAGAAACCGATCTCGAAATACTTATCCCGGATGCATATGTAAGTAATAGTACTGAAAGGCTTAATCTTTATAAAGAGCTTGATAATATGGATACTGAAGAAAATCTTGTTGCATTCAGAGAAAGGTTAATAGACCGCTTCGGGCCGGTACCTCCTCAAACCGAACAGTTGATTGATACAATAAGATTACGCTGGGTGACTAAGGAACTCGGTTTTGAAAAAATAGTCCTTAAAACAAATACTTTTAAAGGATACTTCATTTCAAATCAGGAATCACCATATTTTCAATCAGGAAGATTCACAAAAATACTTGAGTTTATACAGATGAATCCACGTATATGTAAATTACGAGAGGATAAAAACAAACTTAGTCTGACTATTGTTAATATCAAAACAATAAATGAAATTCTGAATACTCTGAAAGGATTAGCATAAAAAAGCAAAGATTTTACCTGATCTTCGTCAATAAATTTCTGTGTGTATCAGTCCTATATTGTGTCATACTTGTTCTATTTATTTAATATTCCGGAATCTATTACTGTCAAGTAATAAAATTTGCGTAGGTTTGTATTCCGAAATTTTAAATTTCTTTATTGATAAAAAACTTTAATACAAACACATAAGCATGAAATTATTTAAAGCAATATTACTTTTATTTACCTTTTGTATACCATTCATTTCTTTTTCTTCAGAAGATTCTCCTCTATGGTTAAGGTATTGTTCAATATCGCCGGATGGAAAGTATATTGCATTCTGTTATAAAGGAGATATATACAAAGTTTCTTCAAGCGGAGGAACAGCTATTCCTATAACTGTTCATACTGCATATGATTATCGTCCTGTATGGTCTCCTGATGGGAAATACATTGCTTTTTCTTCTAACAGGTATGGTAATTTCGATGTATTTATTGTTTCATCTGATGGAGGAGAAGCTAAAAGGCTCACATATTATTCAGCAAATGACTATGTAACATCATTCTCTCCTGATGGAAAAAACGTTCTCTTTACTTCCTCACGTGTCGACATTCCTGAAAACGCCCAATATCCATCACCGGCTTTATCAGAACTTTATAGTGTAAGTATTAGTGGAGGAAGAGAAAAAATGGTTCTTACAACTCCTGCTGAAGATGCAAAATATGATAAAAACATGAAATATATTGTTTATCAGGACCGAAAAGGTTATGAAAATGAGTGGAGAAAACATCATATTTCTTCTGTTACACGCGATATATGGTTGTATAATATTGAAACCAAAAAACACAGGAAGTTAACCTCATTTGAAGGAGAAGACAGAAACCCTGTTTTTTCAGGTGAAAATGAAATTATATATCTTAGTGAGATGAATGGTAGTTTTAACGTTTTCAAAGCAAATATAAATGAACCTTTTAATCCTCAGCAAATCACATTCCATAAAAATCATCCTGTACGTTTTCTGTCTGTTTCAGATAATGGAATTATTTGTTACAGTTATAATGGAGAAATATATACAAAATTGCATGATCAAAAAGAATCCCAAAAAGTAAATATAATTATTAATACTGAAGATAAAGAAAATAGTTCCAGCTATATAACTACAGGTGGAGGGGCAACTGAAATGGCTCTTTCTCCAAATGGAAAAGAAGTAGCTTTCATTGTCAGAGGTGAAGTATTTGTTGCATCAGTAGATTATGGAATAACAAAAAGAATTACCAACACACCGGAACAGGAAAGAAGCGTCAGTTTCAGTCCTGATGGTAAAGCATTGCTTTATGCTTCTGAAAGAAATAATAGCTGGAAATTATACCAGACAAAGCTTGAAAGAAAAGATGAAAAATATTTTTATAATTCAACGGTATTGAAGGAAGAACCTATTCTTGAAAGTGATCTGGAAACTTTTCAGCCTAAGTTTTCTCCTGATGGAAAAGAAGTTGCCTTTCTGGAAGAAAGAACAACCCTGAAAGTTATAAATCTTGAAACACATAAAATTAGAACTATCTTAGATGGTAAATACAATTATTCTTATTCTGACGGCGACCAATGGTATGACTGGTCTCCGGATGGCAAATGGTTTCTGGTTCAATATCTTGGAGAAAAAAGATGGTCGGCTGAAGTCGGACTTGTTGATGCAGGAGGAAAACAGGAAATTTTTAACCTGACTAAAAGCGGATATAATGATGCCAGTCCTAAATGGATGATGGGCGGGAAAATGATGATATGGATTTCTGACAGGAATGGAATGAGAAGCCATGGGAGCTGGGGCTCTGAATATGACGTATACGGAATGTTCTTTACTCAGAATGCTTTTGATAAATTCAAAGCTACTAAGGAAGAATATGAAGCTATTAAAGAAAAAGAAAAGAAAGATAAAGAGGAAAAGGACAAAGAAGCAAAAGAAAAGGAAACAAAGAAAAATAAAAACAAGGATACAACAACGATTGTAGAACCAATAAAGATTGAACTCGATAATATAGAAGACAGAAAAGCAAGACTTACAATAAACTCTTCACATCTTGCTGATGCTATTCTTTCTCCTGATGGAGAAAAACTTTATTATTTGAGTCGTTTTGAAGGCGGTTATGACCTTTGGGTCAACAAACTCAGAGATCATGAAACCAAACTTCTACTTAAGCTGGAAGGTGGAGGAGGAGACTTGCAGTTCGATAAAGACGGGAAAACACTATTCATGTTTTCAGGCGGTAAAATAATAAAGATTAATACGGAGAACCTCGAGAAGAAAGACATAACTTTTAATGCTGAAATGATTCTTGACAAGCCTGCCGAAAGAGCTTATATGTTTGAACATGTCTGGCGTCAGGTTAAAAAGAAATTTTATGAAGCTGATCTGCACAATGTTGATTGGGACTTTTATAAAAAAGAGTATTCACGTTTTCTTCCATACATAAACAATAACTTTGACTTTGCAGAAATGTTAAGCGAACTTTTGGGCGAGCTTAATGGTTCTCATACAGGTTCAGGTTATAGCCCTTCATATTCTAATCCGGATGCTACTGCTAAATTAGGAGTATATTTTGATGAAGATTATGAAGGCAATGGATTGAAAATTAAAGAAATAATGGATAAAAGTCCATTTAGAAATGCAAACTCAGGGATAAAAGCAGGAGATATTATTGAAAAGATAGATAACAATGAGATTAAAAATGATGGAAATTACTACATTTTCCTTAATCACAAGTCCGGCAAACCTACACTCCTTTCACTTTATGATCCTATTTCAAATAAAAGATGGGAAGAAACCGTTAAACCTATATCTATAGGTCAGGAAAATGAGCTGATGTATCAAAGATGGGTTAAAAAAAGAAGAGAAGAAACTGAGAAAGTGTCAAAAGGTCGAATAGGTTATGTTCATGTAAGAGGAATGAATGATGATAGTTTCAGAGAAACATATTCCGAAGTTTTGGGCAGAAATAACGACAAGGAAGCTTTGATAGTTGATACCCGTTTTAATGGCGGAGGCTGGTTGCATGATGATCTGGCTACTCTTTTAAGTGGAAAGAAATATATTGATTATGTTCCGCGGGGACAGTACATTGGTTCGGATCCTATGGGTAAGTGGACAAAGAAATCAGTAGTTCTTGTTAATGAAAGTAATTATTCAGATGCACATGGTTTCCCTTATGTATATAAGACTCTGAATATTGGAAAGTTGGTAGGTATGCCTGTCCCCGGAACAATGACTGCAGTATGGTGGGAAACTCTTCAGGATAACTCACTATATTTTGGAATTCCACAGGTAGGTACACGTGGAAACGATGGTAAGTATCTTGAGAATCAACAGCTGATGCCTGATAATGTTATAAATAATGATTATGAAGTTGTAGCTAAAGGAAAAGATCAACAGTTGGAAAAAGGTGTTGAAGTTCTTCTTGAAGAACTTGACAAAAAATAAAATAATTATAAGTAATCAAAGTTTCTTATTTTGAAAAGTTAGTAATTTTCAAAAAAATATATGTCATTTTTAAGTAAAATATTCGGTTCCAAAGGAAACAATGTAACTGCAGATTTGAATTTGTTAGGGGTTGATATGCATTCGCATCTGATTCCCGGTATTGATGATGGTGCTGCTACTCTTGAAGATGCAACCGAACTGATCAGGCAGATGAAATCTCTTGGTTACAGAAAACTGATAATCACTCCTCATATAAAAGATGATTCATATAGAAATAATCCTGCAATTATTAAAGATAACTTAGAAATATTGAAGAAACATTTGTCTGAGAATAATGTTGAAATTGAACTTGATATTGCTGCGGAATACTTTATGGATTATGAATTCGGAGAAAAGTTTTCAAAGGAAAAAATCCTGACTTTTGGTAGAAACTATGTACTTATTGAATTATCATATTTTAACCCTCCTCCAAATCTTGATACTTTAATTTTTGATTTACAAACCAACGGTTACAGACCCATATTAGCACATGTGGAAAGATATCCGTATTGGCATTTTGATTTTAAAACTTATCAGAAATATAAAGACAGAGGGGTTTATTTTCAGTTAAATATAATTTCTCTTTCCGGTTATTATTCCATGGGAGTGAAAAAAGTTGCTGAAAAACTAATTGAAAAAGGGATGATTGAATTCCTTGGAACAGATATGCATAATCAGACCTATCTTGACAGTCTTAAAAGAAGTCTTCATTCAAAACACCTTATTCAATTGCTTGATTCAAACAAACTTCTGAACAATAAGTTATAATCTCTCTCAATAACCCTGTTTAATTATTTGATCGTCTTTAATAAATGATAGCTAACTATTTTTATTCGAAAAATATTGCTTTATTTTTTTCCCAATATTTTATATCCTCCTGTTTTATTAGAACCAATATATTCTATATATTTATTCTCTTTGAGAATTTTCAAATATCGTTCTGTTGTAGCATTACTCTTATTAATAAACACCTCAATATCTGAAGTTTTCAACATTGGATTTTTATTGATATATGAAAGTATTTGTTCGAGAACTCCTTTTATACTCTCATTTATACCCTCAATATTTACGATTATACCCTCATTTATACCCTCATATTTTGAAGTTTTACCCTCTTTCACGTTCTCATTTACATGATGTGAAACTCCAGAAAAAATAAGAGAGAGAACATTATTTTTGTCAAACCATTTAGGTGCCTTGAAACCATTTTTCTTGCATTCCGATAAAATTCGAATAATACCGCTGCCCACCATCTCTATATATTGACGGATAAAACAAATGTTCGCAATATCTGGATTTCTTAAAATAGAGGGGTGCTCTTTTTTAAGATCAGCAACAGTAATACCTTCCGGTAAACTTCCAAAGTTACTTATCTCAGTTCTATCTGAAAAAATTGAGATTTGCATAAAACCATTGGCTGATTTATAATCACGGTGAATAATTGCATTCAGAATACCTTCACGCAAAGCAATTTCAGGATAGTTTTTCTTTTCAGTTCTATGAATACCTTCGATTTTTATGATTTTTGCATATAAGGCATCTAAATATGTAAATATGGATGTGATATTACTGAAAATATTTCCTTCAAAAAAACGATCTTCCAAAAATGTATTTGTAGCACTTTTATCGGGATAAACAGTTAGGCGGATTTTAGACTGAGGTATAAACCGTGTTGGACTTTTACCAAACAAAACAATACAAGAATTAGTAATATTCCCATTTAAAATTAATCCTTGTTGGATCAAAAAATCTTCTTCATCGGTAAAAGTATGCTGAGGATCTCGTTTTTTAACCAGTTCAATTGTACGTTGAATTTCGTAAATATCTAAGTCATCAAATTCTGCCCCAAGAACGGGCATACGCTCCCAGTTAAAATCTGCTTTTTTGCGGTTTTCAATCAAACTTACGATTTCTTTATTTTTTGCTATTCCTGTATTATTGCCAACACGATTGTAAATTACTTGCTTATATGAATATGGTTTTTTTGCGCCCTCCCAAACACTAATAAGAATAAGTTCCTTGTGCTTGTATAATATTGGTAATACAGAAATAGGAGCAACAGGAACAATATTTTCAGATAAATATGTTTGAATATCAATTGCATATTGTTTTGCATTCTCAATGCCGATAATATTTTTATTATCATCGACACCCAATATCATATCCCCGCCATGTCCATTGATAAAGGACGTTATTTCTTTGGCAATGACTTCTAATTTCGCACTTGCTCTTAATTCAATGCTTTCATTACCAGCTTGTTGCAAAAGATTGTCTATTATAAAACTATTGCTGTCCATTATTAGCCTCCTTTTGCTTTAAAATGTTCTTTACAAAATCTTTTTCAGAGAATTGAGTGTCGACATATGTCATCATTTCATCAAGTCGGTAAAACTCCTGTGCCCAGTTGCCATTACGGAGTTCGACCGGGATATGGTTCTTAATTACATATTCATATATTTCTATACAACGTGGATCAAACAAAGAATTTTGTTTGATTTCCACCACATCAAATAATTCTTTACCATCCTCTTTTGGCTTCATTTTTTTTAATAATTGACGAGCAAAAACTACATCGCGATGAACTAAAAACCAATATGGTTTTTTAAGCTCAATGGCTCGTTTGATTTCTTCGAAAGTAATATTCTCCTCTCTAATATTGCCTGTACCGTAATATGGACGGATAATACCTAAAAACAAATCACATTCCTCTACTGCCTTAAGGCAATTTTCAAAATTGGAGAGATTAGGATCCACCTTAATTCTACCAGTATGAGAATTAATCACATCGTAACCCAATGTAACTAATTGAGCCACTATAGCAGAAAGTTGATCTTCAAACCCATAAACGGTAGAACCAACCATTATCTTGATTTCCGATACCGACTTTGATGGCATTATTGAATAATATTATTTAAGTCTTATTTCCGGCATTTTTACTTTAAATTCGGGGTCAATGTTATGACATTGTTCTTTTATTACGCCACGTCTGCGAATAGCTGGTTGCAAACAGTAACGATCAAATTCATCTAAATTTACACCGACTTTATGTTTCCAATGTGGAAATAAAAGTTTAATATAAGCTGTTGTAATACGTTTTACAGCATTGAAATCTCGCATGGCAAATAACATCAGATTTGTTTTATTAGATCTTCCTATTTCTAAATTAGCAGAAATGGAACAAAGATAAACAAAAGCCAAAGAATATGATAAAAATTTTCAATCAGATTGTCAATATTTACCTTTTAGTACTAAAGAATTGTTTTATCAGTTCAGAGCATTCATTTTCAAGGACTCCTCCTACAATTTCCGTGGATGGATGAAGTATTTTTTTAGATGTTTTTGAATATCCTCTTTTAGGATCGTAAGCACCGAAAACAATTCTGGTAATCTGTGTCCAGAAAGCTGCTCCTGCACACATCACGCAAGGTTCGAGAGTAACATATAATGTACAATCTTTTAGATATTTTGCTCCAAGATAATTGGTTGCTGAAGTAAATGCCTGCATTTCGGCATGGGCGGTTACATCATTAAGTCTTTCTGTATAATTATGAGCACGGGAAATGATAGTATTGTTGCATACTATAACAGCTCCAATGGGAACTTCTCCAGCATCTTTAGCTTTATATGCTTCTTTAAGAGCTTCCTTCATGAAAGACTCATCACTGAAAATTGTCAGCATTCTTTTTTTATTTTATAAATTTGCGGGTAGTTAAAAGAGCTCCATTGACCGAATATATACTCAGAAAATACATACCATTATTTAAAAAAGATACAGGAACCTGAATCAGTTTATCTTTATCAATGTTTTTGTATGTATTGCTTAATATTTGTCTTCCTGAATAATCAAATATCTTTATACTGATATTATCTATTAAATTCAGGTTTATTTGAAAATTTACTATATCATTTACAGGATTCGGATACAAACTGACAGAGTAGATTTCAGATGATTCATAAATATCAATTCCCGTTTCGCAGCTTTGAAGAGTAATGTTTTCATTATCAATACTATTAAGATTCCCTTCTACATTAACATTTTTCTTTTCACAACATTTACCGGGATAATCAGCCACAATACTGTAGGTACCTTGTATAACATTTGAAAATTTGTAATTCCCTTGACTATCTGTGTAAACACTGGCGATGGTACTATTATTTTTTGTGTTTACCAAGAATACATTAATTGTGGAAACTTTATATTTATCTACTGTATAATCAACCTTTCCGTTTATTGAAAATGTACCGATATTAATATCTGCTTTTATCAAATTGATACGTGCATCAGAAATGTTTTTATTTAAATTTATATATTGTGCGTCCTTCCAGCATAACTTATCACCATAATATGTAGGTAGATAATTTGAATGTAGCCCAACGCATAGTTTTATCAGATAATTACCTTCAGGAAGTTTATCAAAATAATAATATCCCAAATCTGTGACTGTAGCTGTATCAACAATAATGAAATTATTACTGTCAGCTTTGAATGCCAAAGCATATCCGGCATACTTAACAGGCACATCTGATGATGAATTTCCTGTCATAACCATTCCACCCAGAGGATAATAATTGATTTTTTTAGTAATAACAGTTACAATTACCTGATCGGTAGCGGTACATCCGTTTTTATATACAGTTAAGATGTAGGTTGAAGTTGTAGTGGGAGATACAGTTATATTTGCGGTATTTGCTCCATTGCTCCAATAATAATTTCCATCTCCTGTTCCTCTCAATATTGTACTTTCTCCGTCATTAATTGTAACATCCGTTCCGGCATTTGCAGTACATGATACTCCTGAAGGTTTAACTAAAACATGATGACTTATAGAATCAAAACATCCTTTTTCATCTTGAATTCCAAGAGTAACAACATGATAACCTTCATTTTTATATTTATATGAAGGATTTTGAGAATGTGAAGTATCAGGAATAATTGGAAAAGCAAGAGTGTCAAATGCCCATAAAAATTTAATTATAGAGGCTCCGCTTTCGATTGGTTTGGAAAGATCTTTAAAGTGAGTTAAATTCCCGAATGCAACAGTATCAAAAGTGAAAGCAGCCGTAGGATGGTTAACAATTATAATATTAGATATGCTGTCACTTAGTCCTGCTGCATTAATTATTTTCAATGTAACTTTATATTTTCCACCTTTGGCATATGTATGACTGGGATTAGATATGCTGCCATATTTTCCATCTCCAAATGTCCATTCCCACTTATTTATATTTGAATTTCCGGAAACAGATTTATCCTTGAAGTTAGTGGTTTTACCAAGACAAACCGTATCAAAACTAAAATTTGCATATGGTTTTAAATCTTGAGCATATGCACCTGTACTTAATATTATCAGAGTTAAAAATATATAGTAGAATCTTTTCATTTATTAATTATAAATCTATTGATAATCCGGTTCTTACACCGAATGAATATGGTAAATTTGTATTATTGGCATTTTCTTTATAAATAGAATGCAGATAATATTTAAAAGTAGGTTCCAGATTAATATTTATTCTTTCTGTAAGTCTGTAAGAAAAGCCTGCTCCAAGAACCATGTTATAATTAAAATTATATGTTTCGGTAGATTTCTGATCATTTCTGATATTAATAATTTCAGAACTACTTATAAAATCATCTTTAATCTCTTTTTTATCTATAATCGTTGCAAATATAAGACCTCCCTTGAAATAGTATTTGAATTTTTTACCAAGGTCTTTCTGAAAACCTCCTATTACAGGTATTTGCAGATAATAATAGCTTGTTATTATATTCCCGGCTTTTATTCCATTTTTTAAAGTATCATAAATATTGACTGTATGATGTGCTGCCGTAAGTTCTTTATTAGCATTATAATACATAGAATCAACATATTCATAACTTTCAACAAGTTTAAGCTTATCATATATGGTATTAAATGAAATGTTATCTTTATAATACGACATACCTATCCCTGATTGTATAAACAGATTATTAAGCGTATAAGTGAGACTTAGGTCTATACCGTAATTACGTGTTCCGTTATTAGCACTTCCTGCAACATTATATAGATAATCGTCCGAACCATTTATACCAAGAGAGAATATTCCCCTTTTCTTTTCAGGTACGAAATAATCAACCGGTTTTTTGATAAGAGTTGATTGGGTAATTAATTCATTATTTATATTGAAATTTAAAGCAATATCATAAATATTCTTAGGCATGATTTTCTTTAAAATCAAATCATTAATTGAATTAAGCTTTAGATTTGAATTTTCAGATTTGCTGTTTGACTGAAAAATTACCTGTGCAGATTCATTATTAGTATTTTCAATAACCTGATATGAACCTTTTCCTGTTTGAACTGCGGACGAAATAAGCTCTTTTGTATTTAAAGGATTTAGGTTTGAGATTCTGTTTTTTGTTCCGGAAAAATTATTATTTGCCGAAAATGAGGCTTTACGTATATTTAGTATTGAATTTCCGGATGTTGTAGCATTATTATTTATTTGAGTAAATTTTATATCATTATTTTGTTCTTTATTAATGGAATTTACATTATTTAAGTTATTAATATTATTATAAGAAACATTATCTGTATTTGCTTTTGCAATAGATTTTTTAGCTATATTTACTGAAGATATTGCTGATTCCGCTGTTGTTTTTTGAGCGGTATTTACAGTAGGTTTAATTTCATTCTTTTGTGTAGGCATGACAAACAGAGCCCCGGCTATTAATATAATGCCGGCTATTAAGCCCAGATATATTCTTTTGCTAAGCAAACCTGAAGTTACAGATGAGCTTGCCTTGCCTGTATTAATTCTTGAACTTATATTATTCCAGGAATCTTTGGACGGCTCCTCAGAGTAGTCTTTAAATTCCTTTCGGAATAGTTCATCTATAATATTTTCAGAATCTCTATACATAATATTCTAAATTAATATCTTCGTTTCAATACGTTTTATAGTCTGCCAAAATTTCACTTCTTTTAAGAATTTTTTCCTGTAAAATTTTTCTTGCTCTTGAGAGCTGAGATTTTGAAGTATTTTCAGAAATGTTCATTATTTCACCAATTTCCTTGTGGTTGTAACCATCTATTACATAAAGGTTAAAGACCATTCTGTATCCATCTGCCAGTTCGTTGATAATCTCCAGTAATTCATTTCTTGAAATATGTGAAATAATATTTTCATCGATCAATTCATTTTGACCCATGGAACCGGGACTGTCAATATCGGTTTCATTATCTTGCTGGACTGTGTTCTTATTGTAATAATTTATGGCAGTATTGACCATAATTCTTTTAATCCAGCCTTCAAGCGAACCATCAGCACGGAAATACTTCAGATTTTCAAAGACCTTGACAAACCCATCCTGTAAAATATCGTCTGCTTCAATCCTGTATCTGACAAAACGTAGACATATACCATACATTTTTGAGGCAAAACGTTTGTATAGTTGTTCCTGCGCTTTTGTATTATTTTTTAAACACTCATTTACAAGATCTTCATCTTTCAGCATAAATAGATTTCACCGATGTTTTGCCTTTCTTAATATGACAGACAAATGTTCTACTCAAATAGTTGCAAACAAATTTAACAATTTTTTAATTTAAGGATTGTTATAGTTCGAATTTACAAGGCATCTTTTATTGACCCAATAACCCTGCCATTCTTTTTTATTAATAATATTGTTGTTAGAGTCGAGAGATTCTCCTTTTCTATCCTTTTTTATTTTTTTCGTTATTCCTTCTAATACAGCTTTTTTAACAATTTCTATTAATTCGTTTTCAGATACATTATTATGTTTTCTTCCTATTTCAATACCAATATTATTGTTATAAAGATCCATGGCACTGCTTATAGAATCCTGAATACCTTCATCTGATATTCTATGATTTTCAAAATCAATTTTATCCCCTTTTTCATGTGCAATTCCAAGTTTATATGCTTTCTTCCAATTTATTTTCTGACATAAATAAGCCATCCATAATGTATGCCTGAAAGCATCAACCTGGCCACCATTACCGTCATGATCCAACGTGGAATCTTTTGCAATTTCGGAAACAACTTTTCTGACCTTCAATGTTATTTTATATGCAGCATTTGCAACAAAAGGATGAGTAATCGCCCAATATTTTTCAGGACGAGAAATTTTTTTAACTTTGGTAATTAAATTTTCCTGGGAATATACCGAAGAAATTAATATAAACAGACAAACTAAAGTAACCGGAATGTATTTTAAGAAACAGATTTTCATGAATTAATTTGCTTCTGAATAATGAATATATTTATAATGTGAAACGTTTAACGACTAGTAAAATTTTATCTTTGCTATCATGATAAGGTTTTAATCACATTTTTAACAAAGAACCTGTAGATGACATATTGAGAAATATCTTTTTTGTTTTTTTTATATCTTATTAGATAAAATTCTTGTAGGTTTGCGTTTTAAAGATTTGTTACGGTAATTAGAAGCAATGAAACTTTTTAAGAAATTATCAATATTCTCAATAATAATGTTACTGCTTAATATTATTGCAGTTGCGGCATTGATAATTTCTTATTCTGCTTCTGTTTTAAGTCCTGATTCTATTCCTGTTGTAGCATTTTTTGGAATATCTTACCCTATTTTTCTTTCACTGAATTTATTATTTGTCTTTTATTGGCTTTTCAGGTTAAAACTGTTATTTCTTTTGTCAGCTATTACTATTCTTGCGGGTTATAGATACATTTCTGAAATAGTTCAATTTAATGATAAAATTAAAGTTGATAATCCTGATAGTCTGGTTAAAGTTGTTTCTTATAATGTCAGGTATTTTAATTATGAACTTCAAAGAAAAAAATTCAATAAAAGAGACTCAATACTTGATTTTCTTAGGAAAGAAAAACCGGATATTATTTGTTTTCAGGAATTTTTATCATCAGGTAAATTTAAATACAATATAATAGATACAATAAAAAAAATTACCGGCGATAAATATCTTAATATTATGTATTACATGAAAGCAGGTAAAACATTTAATTATGGAATGTCGATATTTAGTAAATTTCCTATCATCAAATCCGGAAAATTAAAATTTCAGGGGAATAATACTAATAGTTGTATTTTTTCAGATCTTTTAATCAAAGGTGATACTGTTCGAGTATATGATGCTCATCTTGAATCTATACGTTTCGGTAAAGAAGATTATTTATTTGTTGATGATATTAATAAAGGTGAAAACAGGGATACAACTAAAAAATCAGGGTTACGTAAAATTATTCAAAAACTTAAAAGGGCTTTTATTAAAAGAGGACCTCAAACAAGACTATTGTCAGAACAGATTAAAAAATCTCCTTATCCGGTAATTGTTTGCGGTGATTTCAATGATACTCCTTCTTCTTACACTTATCATCGGATAGTAGCAAATAACAATTTAAAAGATGCTTTCGTAGAAAGCGGGCATGGCTTGGCTCAAACATATAATGGTATTTTCCCTTCTTTTAAGATAGATTATATCCTGCATAGCAATAAATTCAAATCCTATAATTTCAGGATATTTAAGTATGACTTATCGGATCATTATCCAATAAGCTGTTATATAGACATTAAGAATGAAAGAATAATAAAATGAGTGATTTTAAATTTTTAAATCAATAAAAGCATGAGTGAAATAAAAACTATCAAGGCCTACAAATATGAAATAGAACTTGATGCAAAGTTTGAATTGAAAGATATAGAAAAGGAAGGTTTTCTATATACATTTTCTGAATTTGACAAAAATAAAAATCTTATAAAGGAAATAACATTTAATCCTGATGGTTCCGAAGAACAAAGGTTTGAATGTATTTATGATGATAAAAACAGGCTTGCAGAACAATTTATGTATTCAGATGGAGAGATTGCAGAACGTAAAACTTTTATGACTGAAGAAAATAATTTGGTTCGAAAAGAACTTCGTCATTATATTGATGAAACTTATGATACAATCGAGTATAACTATGATGATAAGAAAAATCTCATAGAAAAGACTTTGTATGATTTTGATGGTGAGATTGAAACCAAAGAAGTCTACAAATATGATAATGGAAATCTTATCGAGGAAAATAAGTTCGATTCTGATAACAAAATCATTAAATCAATTTCCTATAAATATGATGATAAGGGTAATAATACGGAACTTTATCTTATAGATAAATATGATGAAAAGGAATTAAAGCAGGTGAATTATTATGATGAAAAATCACAGAGAATCAAAATTCTTACTTATAATAAAGAAAACCAATTAATAGCAAAAAGTCTTTATACTTATAATGAAAATTCAAAACCGGTGGAAATTTATGAAGAGGATACTTCTAAACGTAATAATATCAAAATAAAATATGATGCTAAAGGAAATATAATTTCACAGGAAGAATACGATAAGGATGGAGAACTGGTAAGTAATATAACAAGATCTTTTGATGATAATAATAATCTTATGGAATCCAGTGTATATATTGATCGTGGAGGTTATGGCTCTAAATACCGCCATATAATTAAATACGAGTATGAGACCTGGTAAATAGATTTTGTTTGAAGCTAATTATATTTCAAATTTAGTAACTTATTATTTATAATCAACGATTATATTTTTGCTTAAGTAATAAAATATGTCTAATTAGCGTTAAAATAATATCTGTTAAATTGTAATAATAATAATTATTTAATAAATCTGAATAGTTATAAATAATAAAAAATGCAACATAAATCTGAACTTCAAATAAATAGATACTTTATTATTAGTTTAATTGTTTTTAGTATTTCTATTTTATCTCTTTCAGGTAATTCTTTTGCTCAATCAAAAGAATGGTTAGTATTTGACTCTGTCAGGACGGGGTTATCTTCACAATGGGTTACTTCGGTTGTCGCTGATAATAATGGTAATATGATGATTGGAACATATGAAAGCGGATTATTAATCGTAGATAAAAATAAAAATTGCCGGCTATTGAATTCCAAAAACTCAAGAATTCCTGATGAAAGTATAACTAGTATATCTATTGATAGAGAGGGTAATAAATGGATAGGTACCATTTTTGGCGGTTTATTTTGTATGAAAGATACAGCTATAGTAACTTACAATACTCAAAATTCTAAAGTATCGCTTGATGATATAACTTCAGTATTTATTGATACTGCCGGAAGAAAATGGGTGGGTACAAAAGATGGTATATATGCTTTTGATGGTTTAAAATGGAAGAAATATTATGATGAGACTGACATTGAACCTGCTTTTTGGGTAAGAGGTATTACAGCTGATAAATACGGTACTATATGGATTGCAACAAATTCAGGATTATCTTCACTAAGTGGCAGGAAATGGAAGAAATTTGATGAGAAAAATTCCAAGATACCCGCTAATTCTGTGACTACTGTTTCTGTCGATAGATTCAATAATAAATGGGTTGGAACTTTTGGAGGAGGTATAGGTAAGTTTGATGGTAAAGAATGGACAGAATATTTTACAGGTAATGTTGAAACACTTAAAACAAATTTCATTAATTATATTTATGTTGATAAATATGATAATAAGTGGATTTGCACTAATGATAAAGGAATTTACAGGTTTGATAATGTAAACTGGACAGTGTATGACACTTCAAATTCAAAACTTCCTTCTGATATAGTATATAGCATTATTGTTGATGAACTAAATAATAAATGGATATGTACCGACAAGGGTCTGGCAATATTTAATGAAAACGGCGTTAAATAACAGAATGACCTGTCAGAATTTAAAGTAACTGACAATGACATTATAAAATAGAAATTTACAGAATATGAATGTAGTTGTTGAGGGGTTAACGAAAAAGTATGGCGATCAGAAAGCGATTGATAATATTTCGTTTCAGGCTTCTGAGGGAGAGATTCTTGGATTTCTTGGTCCTAATGGTGCCGGCAAATCTACTACAATGAAAGTTATAAGCTGTATTATTTCTTCAGATACAGGAGATGTTAGTGTTGGCAATTTTTCTGTCAGGAAAAATACTGAAAATGCAAAAAGAAATATTGGTTATCTTTCTGAAAACAATTCTCTCTACACGGATATGAATGTAATAGATTTCCTTTCTTTTTCAGGTCTGATACAAGGTGTCGAAAAGAAACATATAAATGACCGGGTTAAAGAAATGATATCCGTTTGTGGACTTAATACAGAAAAACATAAGAATATTAATGAACTTTCCAAAGGATATCGTCAAAGAGTAGGTATTGCTCAGGCTATAATTCATAATCCTCCTGTACTTATTCTTGATGAACCGACTACAGGTTTGGATCCAAATCAGATTGTAGAAATTCGTCAGTTGATTAAAGATTTAGGTAAAGAAAAAACTATAATTTTCAGTACTCATATACTTTC
>JAUZOY010000150.1 GCA_030706235.1 Bacteroidota bacterium
AATCTTTTCAGATTCGATTCCCTTTTCTTCTATTATAGATTCTTTTTTACCTGTTTTCTTTTTTTTCTCTTTTCTTTCTATTTTTTTCTCTTCAGCTGTTTTCTTTTCAGGTTTTGTTTTTTTATTAATAGAATCAAGATCTATTTTACCAACTATTTTTAATTTAGATTCAGGTTCTATTTCAAGTTGTTCTTCCTGTTTAATTTCTTCAGGTACTTCTATTTTCTGAACAGGCTGAATCACTTCAGTGATAATTACTTCTTTAGGTTCTTCTTCAATTTTAACTTTAGTTGTTTTCCTGGTTGTTTTTTCAAGTATTTCTTTTACTTCTTCCTTGATTTCAGGAACTGTTTCTTTATGAAGTTTTTCAATTTTCTCTACTTTTTCTTTAGCCTGAGTCTTTTCTTTATGTTCAGGTTTTTTAGATAATGATTCGAGGTCAATTTTTCCAATTATTTTAACAGAAGCAGGTTCTTCTTTAGGAACTTTAACAGTTTCACGAGGAACTTCAATATTAACACCTTTTATAAGTATTTCTCTTTCTTCTGGTTCTTCTTCGTTAAAGGTTTCTTTCTTTTCCTCTTTTTTTGGTTCCGGTTCAACGCTTTTTTTAAGTGCGTCTATTTCTATTTTTTGAGATTCTTCTTTTACCTTTTTTTCAGACATAAAACCGTCAAGCAATACATTATAAATCTCTTCTGAGATTTTTGCATTGGGAGAAATGTCAGTTATCTGATAACCTTTTTTCGTGAGGAATTCAGTAATGGTACTTATACCAACATTTAATTCCTTTGCAACTTTGCTAAGCCTGTATGTTTGCTTATTTTCTGACATATTTTAATTGTTTTGTAACGAAATAAAGGTAATAATAAATTTAAAAGAATTTTATATTTTACTCAAATTCAGATTTTAAGATTTTTATCACCTCTTTTATTGTTTCTTCTTCGAGATCTGTACGTTTAACAAGATCATCAATACTAAGGTTGAGAACGCTTTTAGCTGTATCACATCCAATAGCTTTAAGTTCATCTATAATCCATTCATCTATTTCATCTACAAATTCATCAAGATCAACATCTTCAACATCAATTTCAATATCATCTCTGTAGACATCGATTTCATAACCTGTGAGTTTACTAGCGAGTTTAATGTTGTTTCCGCCTTTGCCTATTGCAAGTGAAACCTGATCAGGTTTGAGATAGACTTCAGCTTTTTTATCAGCTTCATCAAGTTTGATAGAAGAAATCTTTGCCGGGCTCAATGAACGGGTTATATATAATGTAACATTAGTAGTATAGTTTATTACATCAATATTTTCATTTCTTAATTCTCTTACAATACCGTGAATTCTTGAACCTTTCATACCAACGCATGCGCCTACAGGATCTATTCTGTCATCATATGATTCAACAGCAACCTTTGCTCTGTCACCTGGTATTCTGACAATATTTTTAATTGTAATCAAACCATCAAATACTTCAGGAACTTCTGTTTCAAATAGTTTTTCAAGAAATACAGGAGAAGTTCTGGAAAGAATAATCTGTGGAGTATTATTTTTAAGTTCGGCTTTATGTATAATTGCTCTTATAGTATCACCTTTTTTATATCTGTCTGATGGAATTTGTTCATTTTTAGGAAGGATCAATTCATTTCCTTCATCATCTACTACAAGAATGTCTTTTTTCAATACCTGGTAAACTTCACCGGTAAGTATTTCCCCGATTCTGTCTTTATAAAATTTAAAAACCAATTCTTTTTCAAGGTCCTGGATCTTTGCTGCAAGGTTATGTCTTACTGATAATACTGCTCTTCTTCCGAAATCATTTAGGCTTACTCTTTCAGAAACTTCTTCTCCTATTTCAAAATCCGGTTCAATTTTAATTGCTTCTGAATATGCAATTTCTCTGTTCTCATCTTCAACTTCTCCATCTTCCACAATAATTCTGTTTCTCCATATTTCAAAATCACCCTTGTCAATATTTATAATAAAGTCAAAATTCTCATCAGTTCCGTATTTTTTTGCAACCATGCTTCTGAATACATCTTCAAGTATTCTCATCATTGTAGTTCGGTCTATATTTTTGAATTCTTTGAATTCTGAAAATGACTCAACTAAATTTAAACTTTCCATCTCTTTTGGATTTATTTTAATTTATTGATATTACTAATCTGGTTTCTTTTATTTCGTTAAATAATATTTTTATTTCTTCTATATTTTTAATTTTTTTACCATTTTGTCTGCATGTTATAATCTGTTCAATTAAAACACCTTCTTCATCAGCTGACAAAATTTTACCCTGTATTTTTATTCCATCTTTTTTAAGAACAGTAACCTGTTTACCTAAATTTTTCAAATACTGTTTTAATATTCTGAATGGCATATTCAAGCCAGGTGATGATACTTCAAGATCGTGATCGCCAATTTCTTCTTCAAATTTTTTTTCAATCATCCTGCTTATTTCAACGCATTCTTCAATTGTTATACCCTTATTACTATCGAGATAAACGGTAATTTTACCTCCTCCGCTTATTTTTACTTCAACAATAAAAATATCAGGGACTTTTAATTTATCTTCCAGAAATTCGTATATCAATTCCTCAGTAATCATAAATATTCAGATAATAAAAGAGGGGACTTACGCCCCCTCTTTTCTTCAGTTTTAGTTGTCCGATTAGGCCTCGAACCTGAATCTCTTGGGAAAAACCCAAACGTGTTGCCTGATTACACTATCGGACAGTGATTATTTTGCAAAAGTACATATTTTTTTTAATATACAAGACTTTTTTTAATTTTTTTTTAAAAAATACACCAGAAAATTATAATAGCCATATTTTGAAAAAGTTACTAACCTTTGCAAAGGTTAGTAACTTTAAAATGCTTTATAATAATTATAAAATGACAATTTTCTTTAGAATTCTCAGATCTTCTGTTTTGAATTCAACAAAGTAAATTCCGGATACTAACTTTTCTCTGTCTATATTTTTAACATAAGAACCCTCACTTTTTCTTTCATTAGTAATAGTTTCTACTTTGTTTCCAAGAATATCAAAAAGATTAATTTCAATATTTGAAGGTTTATTAAGAGAATAAGTTAATGTAGTTGATTGATTAAATGGATTTGGATAAACATTAAAAATATCTTCATAAGATACATTTGCAAAGTTTTCAGGTATGTTATCAATATTTTTACATTTTATTATAGAAACCAATATAGCATCACTTGCAGTGCATCCCAGTGCATTTGAAATTGTAACGGTATAATTTGTTGTTACAGATGGTAAAACAGTCATAACGGAAGTTGTAGCTCCAGTGTTCCATTTATAGTACTGACCTCCTGTTGAATTGAGATTAACATTGTTACCTTTGCATATTGTAACGTCAGGTCCTGCATTTGCAATAGCCCTGATGACTCTAACAACAACAATGTCAGAGGATGAGCATTCTTTTATTGCACTAACGCTTGCTGTGACGGCATAACATTTTAATGCAAGAGGATTTACAGTAATACTTTGGGTTGTAGCTCCAGTATTCCATTTATATTTTTCACCACCTGTGGCAGTAAGAGTAGTACTTGAGCCGTAACATATAACTCTGTCAACACCAGCATTGGCATTTGTCGATACTACTGTAACAACAATCTGATCAGAAGATGTCGCTCCATTCTTAGAAGTTGCAGTAAGAGTGTAAGTTGTAGTAGTAGTAGGATTGACAATAATACTTTGATTTCTTGATCCTGTACTCCATTTGTAGAAAGCACCACCTGTTGCTGTTAATCTTGGTGTATCAAGCAGACAGATAGTAATATCTGATCCTGCATTTGCAGAAGGAGAACTTAAAACATTAACAACTATAGATTTTACTACAGAACAACCGTTATTGCTGCCTGTAACTTTATAAGTAGTAGTGATAGTCGGAGATACATTAACAGAACCGGTATTAGCACCCGTGTTCCATGTATAGATAGTAGCACCAGAAGCAGTAAGAATAATAGAAGTACCACTATTAATTGTTCTATCAGGGCCTGTAGTCAATGCAGGCATTGGATTAACATTTATGACTACAGCGTCACTGGCAGTACAAACTCCAGTTTTTCCGGTTACAGTATAAGTGGTTGTTACAGATGGCGTAACGGTTCTGTTAGCAGTATAGTAACCATCATTCCAAACGTAGGAATCAGCTCCTGGAACATTAAGAGTAGTAGAATTACCTGCACAAATTGTTAAATCCGGTCCTGCATTAATATTAAGATTATTAACCATAACTACAACTATATCGGTTGCAGTACAATAACCGGTTGTGGCTGTGAGAGTATAAGTTGTTGTAATAGTAGGTCTTACAGAAATCATAGCAGTAGTACCACCATTACTCCATTTATAAGATTCTGCACCGGTAGCTATCAGTCTTGTATCGTTTTCTTTACATATAGTGACATCATTACCTGCATTTGCTGTAACTGAGCCTGTCGTAACAGTTACACTATTTGTTGCTGAACATATTCCTGATGTGGCAGTTACAAAATATGTTGTTGAAGAAGTAGGTTTTATTATTATAGATTGAGTTGTAGCTCCATTGCTCCATAGATAAGATGTGCCTCCTGTCGCAGTCAGAGTAGTCTGAGCTCCATTACATACAACAACATTATTTCCTGCGTAGACATTTATGCCGGGAATAACAGAAACGACTACGTTATCAGAAGCTGTGCAAGTTCCTTTGGTTATAGTAACAGTATATGTAGTAGTAACAGAAGGACTAACAGAAATCATTGCAGTAGCAGCACCGTTACTCCATTTATAAGAATCACCTCCTGAGGCAATAAGCCGAGCATCATTATTAGTACAAGTAGTAACATCATTACCTGCATTTGCAGTACATAATTCTACAACAGAAACAATGACATTGTCAGTGGCTGAACAACCAAAATTATCGGTGACAGTAACAATATAAGTAGAATTAATGGTTGGACTAACAACTATAGATGCTGATGTTTCTCCATTACTCCATTTATATGTAGATCCACCTGTTGCAGTAAGAGTAGTCTGATTTCCTTTTCCAATAGTAATATCATTACCTGCATTTGCATGTGGAGGATTTTGAATTGTAACTATTACAATGTCAGTTGCTGAACATATTCCTAAAGTTGCTGTTACAGAGTATGTTGATGTTGAATTTGGTTTTATTGAGATGGATGATGTAGTTCCTCCGTTACTCCAGAGATAAGTTGTTCCCCCAGTAGCTGTAAGAGTAGTCTGAGCGCCATTACAAACAGTCATATCATTACCTGCATTAACCTGAATACCAGGAATAACAGAAACTACTACGTTATCAGAAGCAGTACAAGTCCCTTTGGTAATTGTTACAGTATAGGTTGATGTAATGGAAGGGCTTACAGAAATCATAGCGGTAGTACCACCGTTACTCCATTTATAAGAATCACCTCCTGATGCAATAAGCCGAGCATCATTATTAGTACAAGTAGTAACATCATTACCTGCATTTGCAGTACATAATTCTATAACAGAAACAACGACATTGTCAGTGGCTGAACAACCAAAATTATTAGCGACAGTAACTATATAAGTAGAGTTAATGGTTGGGCTAACAAGTATAGATGCTGATGTTCCTCCATTACTCCATTTATATGTAGAACCGCCGGTTGCAGTTAAAGTAGCAGAATTTCCTTTTCCAATAGTAATATCATTACCTGCATTTGCATTGATAGTATTTACAGTAATTACAACAGCATCAGTTGCACTATTGCAACCATCCTTAGATGTAACTGTATAGGTAGTTGTTATAGAAGGACTGACAGAAATAGTACTTGTTGTAGATCCATTGCCCCAGATATATGTTGTTCCACCTGTTGCTGTAAGAGTTGTACTTGCTCCTTTACATATTGTCTGATCAGGTCCGGCATTAACGGAAGAATTAACAGGTAAATCGTATAAATATTTAATTTCTGATTCACATAATACTCTGTTAAATATTTTTATATCATCAATTTTTCCAAGGAAAAAACGATTTGCAGCAAACCTGCCGGCACCAATAATTGAATTATTCAGGCCGTCTACAGAAGTTAAATTTGTATTATAATATAATATGCTGATTAAGCATCCATTTAAATAAAATTTAACCATTTTATTTATATCAGTAGAGATAGTTATATTATACCATTTATTTAAAGATATATCAACTGTATCTCTTGTGTCTGCAACTGATAATAATAATTTTTTTGCGCCATTTATATCCTTTATAGTTGCATAAACTAACCCATTTTTAAGATTGGGATTATCAGAACCATATATAACTCTTAAGTCACTATAATCACCATCAGAAGCATTAAACCAGATGTTTATAGTTCTTGGAATAAAATCGTAAGTATTAGGAATAGAAATATAATTATTAATACCATTAAATAAATATGCACTATTAGAATTTCCGAATCTGTCTGTAGTCAAAGTAGCTCCGGAAACTGTTCCGTTATAAGTTCCCTTAGTATCGTTTGCATTTCCTTTGAAAGGAAAAAATGATACCAATCCATTAGTAGAAGCACTGTCATTGATAAATATTACTATATTATCTGTGGCTGTACAACTATCTGATGTAGCTGTAACAGTATATGTTGTAGTTGTAGTCGGATTTACATTAATAGCTGCAGTAATACCTCCATTACTCCAGCTATATGTTGTTCCTCCTGTTGCAGAAAGTGTTGTACTTGCTCCTTTACAGATTGTCTGATCAGGTCCTGCATTAACTAAAGGAGGATTATTTACAGTAATTACAACAGCATCAGTTGCACTATTACAACCATCCTTAGATGTAATTGTGTAGGTAGTTGTTACAGAAGGACTGACAGAAATAGTACTTGTGGAAGCACCGGTACTCCATGCATAATTTGTTCCACCGGTTGCTGTAAGAGTTGTACTATTTCCTTTACATATTGTCTGATCAGGACCTGCATTTACATTTGATAATATTGGTAAATCATATAAATTTTTTATTTCGCAATCAGTTAATGTTCTGTTATAAATTCTAACTTCATCAATTTTTCCAAGGAAAAAACGACTTAATGAAGTTCTGGCTGAACCTATTATAAAATTCTCTAGTCCATTTACAGAATGAATATTTGAATTGTAATAGGAAGCATTAATTAAACAACCATTTAAGTAAAATTTAACTAATTTATTATTATCAACTGTAATTGTTGCATTGTACCATTTATTTAAAACTATATCAACAGTATCTTCAGCATCATCAGTCCAATTGATAAGTTTTTTTACTCCATTTATATCTAATATATACAACTCAACATGTCCCTTTATAAGATTTGGATTATCAGAAACAAATACGTATCTCCTATCACTATAATCTCCATCTGAAGGATTAAACCACACATTTATCGTTCGCGGTTCAAAATCATATGTCCCAGGTATAGCAATAAAATTATTTGTTCCATTAAATAGATATGCACTATTAGATTTACCAAATCTGTCTGTTGTAAGAGTTGCACCATTAACAGTTCCATTTAATCCACCAACAGCATCATTTGCATTTCCATTAAAAGAAAAATATGAACTTTGACCTAGTGTTGGGACTGATCCACTAACATAGACTACTACGTTATCAGAAGCAGTGCAATTACCTTTTGTAATTGTTACAGTATAAGTTGAAGTTGCAGTTGGATTTACAGTAATAGCAGGTGTAGTTCCTCCAGTTGACCATTTATAAGTATCTCCGGCTGAAGCTGTAATTAAAGCAGTTCCTCCAATACATATTGTCTGATCAGATCCTGCATTTGCAGTACA
>JAUZOY010000151.1 GCA_030706235.1 Bacteroidota bacterium
AAGAGTTGATTTAATATCCCCGCTGCTTATATAGTTGATTACCTTGAAATAGTAATCATAGTCAAGTACATTAAGATTTTCTATTACGGACTGATAGGTAATATTTCCGTTACAGAAACTGGAAACCTGATCAAAAATTGAAAGAGCATCACGCAATGCTCCATCAGCTTTCTGGGCTATAATATGAAGTGCATCTACCTCTGCATTTATATTCTCACTTTTAGCAACATAAGCAAGGTGACTTGCTATATCTTCAATGGTTATTCTTTTAAAGTCAAATATCTGACATCGTGAAAGTATAGTAGGAATTATCTTATGCCTTTCGGTTGTTGCAAGTATAAACTTTGCATGTGCAGGAGGTTCTTCAAGTGTTTTCAGAAAAGCATTGAAAGCGGCAGCAGACAACATATGAACTTCATCGATGATGTATATGCTGTATTTCCCTATTTGCGGGGCAAAACGTACCTGATCAACAAGCGCACGAATATCATCTACTGAATTATTGGATGCAGCATCAAGTTCATGTATGTTGAATGATTGCGATTTGTTAAAAGAAACACACGATTCGCAGGTATTACATGGTTCAACATTTTCTGTAATATTCTCACAATTTATTGTTTTTGCAAGAATTCTCGCACATGTAGTCTTACCGACTCCCCTTGGCCCTGTAAATAAAAATGCCTGTGCAATCTGGTTATTGCGTATTGCATTTTTAAGTGTATTTGTAATAGACTTCTGACCTACAACTGAATCGAATGTTACCGGACGGTATTTGCGGGCGGAAACAATAAAATTCTCCATACTCTATCTTTGTTTCTTTAAACAGTTTTAAACGTAAAGGTTATTATATCAATTGCCTGCAGAAATAATTTTTCTGAAAGATACATTATTTTTTGTTTCAAATCTTACTAAATATATTCCTTTAGGGACATTAAACACCAAACTATTTTTACCTTGTTGCTCTGTAATATTTTTTAAATTAATAATTTTTTCTCCCAGCATATTGTAAATATCAATCTTTACAGGAGTTTCAAAATCCAGACTATATGAAATATTAAATGTTCCGGTTGAAGGATTCGGATAAATATCAAATGTATTATTATTATTTGAAATACTAAGCTGACTTATATCTGAACATGCACCGTAAAAAACAATTACAGTATCATTATTCATACATCCTCTTCCCGGTATGGTATCCATAACAGTAACGATATATGTTGTCGTAACTCTCGGTGTATCTACAATAGTTTGCTGTTCACTGTAATTGCTCCAGGCATACTTAACTCCGCCATATATTGAAGAACCGTTTGCAGTCAGAGTAACACTCTGACTATTACATATAGTTTGATTCGGGCCTGCATTTACTGTCGGTAATTGATTTACTGTAGCAACCATTTTATCCGATGCAGTACAACCATCTCCATCAGTTACAACAACTGTATAAGTGGTTGTTGCTGTAATCATAGCTACAACATGACTCGAATCTGTTGCATTCAATCCTGTTGAAGGTGACCATTTATAAGTATAATTAAGATCTCCCTGAGCATTAAGATTAAGCAATTCGCCCTTACAAACATTTTGGTTTCCACCGGCATATGCAACCGGAGAAGGTAATACATAAACAAATATTGAATCTGCAATGCCTTTACATCCATTTTCATCAATGCCTGTAACCCAATAATATAGAGAACTATCTGTAGAGGTCAACGGATTTGAAACTATTGTCGAATTCAATTTATAGTCCGGTTCCCATGAATATGTTTTTGCTCCGCTTGCATGCAGACTCGCTACTGTTCCATAACAAATTATTGTATCTTCTCCAGCATATATTTGAGGTAATGGATTCACTGTAACTACTACATTATCGGTAGCACTTTGATTCCCTGATGTTACAGTGAGAAAATAGGTCATTGTCCCCTGAGGTGTAACTGTTATCTGTCTTGTGGTTTCTTTTGTACTCCAGCTATAGGTGTAGCCGGTTCCCTGATTTGCCGTAAGTGTTGCACTTGAGCCAATACAAATTGACTGGTCAGCTCCGGCATTCGCTGTAACCTGAGAATAAGACTTAAATGAACAAATTGTTAGTGTAACTAAAATCAGACTAAATAGTAGTTTTATTTTCATGATATTAAGTGTTTAAAGTAACTATTCAATTCATTATTGGATAGTTACATATAGGTTTGAAAATAATTTTATTTTACAAAATTAGCAAAAATATAAAGAATAGAAACTTTATGATTAAATCTATTTAAAATTGATTATCTCTTTTGGATTCACCGGAATACCATTATACCAGACTTCAAAATGCAGATGTGGACCTGTAGTCAGTCTTCCACTATTACCAACTATCGCTATTGATTCACCTGCTTTTACATGAGTTCCTTGTTTTTTCAACAGAGTGGAATTGTGTTTATATACAGAAATAATATTGTTGTCATGTTGTATGGTAATGACATTCCCCTCTTCCAGAGTCCATCCGGATGAAATTACAATTCCATCCAGTGTTGCTTTTACCGGCTCATTCTTTGCTGACACTATATCAACACCATAGTGTTTTTCCTTAGGATTGAAACTGTTTATTATTATACCTTTTAGTGGAGTGAAGAAATATATCCCGCTTAATCCTCTTCTTTCCAGAGCCTTTATCGAAGTACTTTCCTTCGTATTTTTATCTGATTTGGATTTTGTTTCCTGAGGTTTTTCTGTTGCTGAAACTTCATTGACGTTTACCTCACCGCTTTGAATTATATTTTTAATGTTTTTGATATACAGATCTTTTGTGTTCACATCTTTTTCAAGTTCATCAACTTTTCGTGTAAGTTTCCTTACATTTTCCTGCATATGAACATCAGCATATCCGGGAATATACTCTCTCAGAGGAGTAAATGCAATTATATAAGTAGTCCCGAATATCAGCAAAATTATACCGGTACCAACAGCCACAAATACATTCATCGGAGAAAGCCTGAAAGATAAAATATTTTCAAAAGTTTCGTCATTCATGATAACAAGATGATATTTATTTTTCAACTTGCTCATTATTATCTTACGATACTCTTTATTGAATATCCTTTTCAATATTTTCTTTAATCTTTTCATGCAATTACAAAAGTACGATTTATATTTGGAACATAATTTCCGGAAAAAATTTTCACAATTTTCTATTCTTTCCTCTCTGACTATTTTTAATGATAATTATATTTTTATTCCCGGATTAGAATATTATTCAAAATATATGTAGTTTTGCAAAGGAATTTAATAATTTATTTAATTATGCAAGAATCTTATAAATCACTGAATCCAAATCCACTGGTACAATTTTTAGATAAACCATCTTCAGAATTTAAAAAAGCTGATCTAATTAAATTCGTTGAAGCTAACAATATCAAAATGATAAACTTCAGATATGTAGCTGAAGATGGACGGCTTAAAGCTCTTAATTTTATTATTAACAATAAAAAACATCTTGACAATATTCTTTCTACAGGAGAAAGAGTAGATGGTTCAAGCCTTTTCTCATATATCGAAGCCGGATCTAGCGATCTTTATGTTATTCCAAGATATAAAACAGCTTTTCTTAATCCTTTTACCGAAATTCCTACTCTGGATATTTTATGTTCATATTATGATAAAGACGGTAATGCATTAACCAGCTCACCCGATAATATCATGCGCAAAGCTCAGGCTGAACTTAAAAGAGCAACAGGATATAATCTGGATGTAATGGGAGAACTTGAATATTATGTTATCAGCCCTAAAGATGATTTATATATTGCTTGCGATCAGAGAGGTTATCACGAAACTACTCCTTATGCTAAATGGGAAGGATTAAGATGTGATGCTATGCAGGCTATTGCTCAATGCGGCGGTCTTATCAAATATGGCCATTCTGAAGTCGGCAATTTCTCTCAGGATAATATGAATTTCGAACAGAATGAAATAGAATTCCTGCCTACTAACATGGAAAATGCTGCAGATTCTCTTCTGATTTCCAAATGGATATTAAGAATGCTCAGCTATCGTTATGGCGTTACTGTAAGTTTCGCTCCTAAAATTATCGTTGGTAAAGCTGGCAGCGGATTGCATATTCATACCAAACTTGTTAAAGATGGCAAAAGTGTAATGATCAAAGATGGTAAATTGAGTGATGAAGCAAGAAAAATTATCGCAGGTTATCTCGACCTTGCTCCTTCTTTAACCGCTTTCGGTAATACTATCCCTACTTCTTATCTGAGACTCGTTCCTCACCAGGAAGCTCCTACTAATATCTGCTGGGGTGACCGTAACCGTTCTGTACTCGTAAGAGTTCCTCTTGGATGGACTTCAAACAAGAACATGAGTCTTGAAGTAAATCCATTGGAAACTGAAGATGGCATTGATTTCTCTGAAAAGCAAACAGCTGAATTCCGTTGTCCTGATGGTTCTGCAAATATTTATCTGTTATTAGCAGGATTAGCTGTTGCAGCCCGTCATGGACTTGAAATGAATAATTCTCTTGAATTAGCTGAGAAACTGTATGTTGATGTTAATATTTTCAATGAAAAATATAAAGATACTCTTGATAAACTCGACAAACTGCCTACATCATGCTATGGCTCTGCAGAAGCTTTCCTTAAACAGGCAGAAATCTTTAAGAAATATGGCGTCTTTACTCAGGGTGTAATTGAAGGTGTTGTTAATAAACTGAAAAGTTATAATGACAAAACATTAAGCGAAGATCTTTACGGAAAACATGATGAATTAAGAAAACTCGTTAATTCTTATATCCATTGTTCTTAAATAAATTTTTAACTCTTTTAATTTAATACTATGGAAGAAAAGGTTTTAGAAACAATGAAAAAAGCAGGTAAGGCATTAAGCGCCGGACAAATTGCTACATTATCAGGAATAGACAGAAAAGAAGTCGATAAAGCAATGAAAAAACTTAAAGCTGATGGTAAAATCATTTCTCCTAAGAATTGTTATTGGGAACCGGCTTAAAAAACTCCTGAGTAATTACTACTCATTTTTATATCCGGTTTAATTTATATAAAAGTTACTAACTTTCAAAAAGTTAGTAACTTTTTTTATTTGGAACTCAATAGTTTTTAAAATCTGAATTTAATCAATTTATATAATTTTGTCTTTGACATATTAAACCTTACAATAAAATTATTGTCAAATTTACGTTTTCAATTAAAAACTTTAAAATCATAAAAGATGAAGAGATATATACTATTAATGGCATTATTCTCAACATTTATTTTTTTTGAAACAAATGCTGAACCTGTTTTCCCTGATACCATAGCACAATTACAATACAGGTTTTCTACTGCATGGTTTTATAATCCCAAAATATCAAGTAATGAAATATATAATTGTTATATTATTTGCTTTAATTCTTGATAATATTGCTCAATCTCAAATTAAAAGGGCATTAATAAATTGAATAAATGATCCTTCTCAAACTACACCTACAAATGTCATTCAATATTTTAATAAAACCTGGCAATTGACATCAACAAATGCTGATCTGGGTAATAATCTGAATGTCGACCTCCTAAAGAAAAAATTAAAGAAAGGTTCAAAAGTTTTTATACAGTTACCTCCACCACTTGAATTAGTGAAAAAATTAAATTTAGGAAAGAACTCTGAAAATAGTGCAATAGATATAACTGAAGACCCACTCAGTTTTGCGATCAAAAACATTAATACCGGGCAATTGATGGCAACCGGAAATGTAAAAGACGGAGACAGAATTAAATTTTTTCTGGTAACAGATACCGAAAAGATAAAGAACTGGAATAAAAAACGAAGGTATGTTTATGTATTCACTATTGATATAAAAGGTAAAACCCAATTATTATTTCCTAAACCAAATCTTGGAAATGAAGGAAACAATCTTCCATTAATGAGCTATAATAATGAAAATGAGATACCTTTAAGCGATATTTTTAAATTGGTTCTCCTTTTGGTTTGGATAGTTATTTTCTGATCACATCAGAGGAAGCAATAAATAATTTTCAGGTATTTAACAGTGAAGCTGTAAATACAAGAGGAATCGGAGGGAAAAATACTAAATAAACATAATTACTAAAAAATGTTGGTGCAAGAACACGTGGAATTTCACAGGAACAAACACCATTGAACTGGTCAATACAGAAATTGATGATAAGGAGTGAACCGTAATAATTTTGAATTTTATGTTTGAATTATGATTGATATATATAGTATTACAAGTAACCGGAAGTTTTAAAATTATTCAATTAAAAGGAAATCAGCAAAATTATCAATTGAAATTTTTTTAGTTATACATTCGGGATACGCATCATTAAACGATTTATAGTTATGGATTTTAGCTTTGGGATTCCATTTGAATTCATAAGCATACATTTGACCATTATATTCTTCAATAAGATCAATTTCCTGCTGACTCTGTGTACGCCAAAACCATTGATTAGATAAAATTCCTGCATAATGCATAGCTTTAATCCTTTCACTCATAAGAAAGTTTTCCCATAAAGCTCCGGTATCCTGTCTTATAGATAAAATATTAAAATTTTTGATTATTGAGTTCCTAATGCCATTATCCCAAAAGTATATTTTACGACTTCTTTTTAGTTCGTTTCTCAAGTTTCGGCTTAGCGAGGTAAGTTTGTAGATCACAAAAGATTTTTCAAGAAAATCAATATATCTTTCAACTGTTTCATGATTAATTCCAAGCAATAATGACAATTCATGAAATGAAACTTCATTTCCAAGCTGAAGAGCAAGTGCTTGTAAGAGTTTTTCAAGAATAACCGGCTTCTTAATCTTGTCTAATACAAATATGTCTTTATAAAGATAGCTTTCTGAAAGTAAAGATAGAAGCCTTTTATCTTCATCCGGTTTTGTAACAACCTCAGGATAATAACCGAAAATCATTCTATGCTGCAGTAATCTTTTTTCTTCAAGTAAATTAGTATGAGATACTAACTCATTAAATGATAATGGGTATAAATAAAATTCATATTTTCTACCGGTTAATGGTTCATTTATTTCATTAGATAATTCAAAAGAAGATGATCCGGTAGCAATTACCTGAATGTCATTCAGATTGTCAGCAAATAATTTAAGTGTTAAACCAATGTTTTTAATTCGTTGGGCCTCATCTATAACAATCAGTTTATGATTCCCTGTCAAAGCTTTTAACGCTGTAGAAGTAGTATTACTAAGTATTTCCCTGACATCACTTTCATCACCATTAAGCCATAAGTATTTCATACCTGACCTTTCAGCAATTTGTCTTATTAAAGTTGTCTTTCCAACTTGTCTTGGTCCCAGTAAAGATATTATTTTACCTTTACCAAAACAATCAACTATTGAAGATTCGAGTTTTCTTTTTATCATAATTTTTTTCAAACCGCAAAATTAATAAAATTATTAATGCCCAAACCGCAAAATTAGTTATTTTTTTGCGATTTTATTATAAGAATTAATTAAAAATTTAAAGCAGAAACATCTTTATCTCTCTGATAATCCAATAACAGATATAAGTTATTTGAAGGAAATGAAAAAATTAAAGAGTCTTTGGATAAAAAACTGTAAAATTAAGAATTATGATGCTTTATCTGGTATAGAGGATTGGGAATATTTTGATGCTGATCAGGCTTTGCAACTTAAATATGAACCATATAACGGGGAAGGTATTAAAATTTGTAATGACGATATTGATAAAATTAAGGAATATGCAAGGAAAGGAAATAAGCTTGTATTACTGGATTTTTATACCACCTGGTGTGGACCATGTAAATGCTTATTAAATATACATAATG
>JAUZOY010000152.1 GCA_030706235.1 Bacteroidota bacterium
ATTCAACGGTGTAAATATGAAAGGTTCTGAACATAACGATATTTTCATCAAGGAAAATAACAAAGTAGTTACTCTTACAAACAACTCAGGAGGAATACAGGGAGGTATATCCAATGGTATGGATATTTATTTCAAAGTAGCATTTAAACCTGTGGCTACTTTATTGAAACCACAACAAACTATCGATATTCATGGAAACAAAACTTACATAAATACACAAGGAAGGCATGATCCATGTGTAGTTCCACGTGCGGTACCTGTTGTTGAGGCAATGGCTGCGTTTGTAATTGCAGATTTTTTATTGATAAATAAAGCTATAAAATATTAAATAATATTAAAACTATGCCAAGAATTTTAAGAGTAATGAATAGGTTTAATCTTGGCGGACCAACTTTTAATGCATCTTATCTCACAAAATATCTTCCTTCTGAATATGAGACTTTACTTGTTGGAGGAATCAAAGATCCAAGTGAAGAAAGTTCAGAATTTATTCTTGAACAACTTGGCATCAAACCTATTATAATATCCGAAATGCAAAGAAGCATTAATCTGAAAAATGATTATGCTGCATTTATAATACTTAAAAATATTATCTGTGATTTCAAGCCTGATATTGTTCATACTCATGCATCAAAAGCCGGTACTTTAGGACGTCTTGCGGCAATATCCATGAAAGTACCATATATAGTACATACTTTCCATGGACATGTTTTCAATGCTTATTTCAATAAAATTTCATCTGCATTTTACAAAAACATTGAGCGATATCTTGCATCCCATTCAACTAAAATTATTGCAATAAGCAATAAACAAAAGGAAGAATTATCGAATATACATCATATTTGCTCTCCGGAAAAAATTGAGGTAATTCCTCTGGGTTTTGATCTTGATAAATTTCATAATAATATGGATTTTAAAAGAAAGACATTCCGTGAGAGGTATATGATTGATGATGATGAAATCGCTATTAGTATTATTGGAAGAATTGTTCAGGTAAAAAATCATCCTTTGTTTATTGATGCTGTCAATTATGTCAAAAATAACTCAAATAAAAAAATAAGAGTATTTATTGTAGGCGATGGAGATGCACGGTTACCTCTTGAGGAAAAAATTAAAAACATTGGCATTGACTTTACAGATTGGAACACGGCTCCGGTAAAATCAACTATTACATTTACTTCATGGATTAAAGAAGTTGATTACGTTACCTCCGGTTCAGAAATAATTGCTCTTACATCTTTTGATGAAGGCACACCGGTAAGTCTTATTGAAGCTCAGGCTTCTGATAAACCTGTTATTTCCACTAATGTCGGTGGCATTGAAGATGTTGTAATTCCCGGTAAAACCGCTCTTCTTTCTCCTAACGGTGATGTAGATTCATTCAGTAAAAATCTGTTACTTTTAGTTGAAGATGATAACCTCAGAAAAGAAATGAGCACAAACGGATGGAACTTTGTATCTCAAAAATTTAACTATACCCGACTCGTAAACGATACAGCAAAACTTTATGAAAAAATAATGAACAACAAATAACTCATCTACCAGCTTCCTCCTGCTCCACCGCCGCCAAAATCACCACCACCAAAGCCACCAAAATCATTCGAACCCGAAGAGAAATCGTTAAAATCACTTCTACGACCGCCACCCATTGAATTCATAAAGAACAAAGCTGCCCAAAATGGAAGTATAGAACTCCCATTGGAACCTATTGTAGTTCTACGTCTTGCAGAAGCTTTCATTAATAAGAATATAAAAAATATTACAAATAAGGGTATTAACTTAAAAAACCATGGTGTCTCTTTTGCTTTGGTTCTTTTTGCATATTGATCTGAAGAAAACTCTTTATTCGCCAATGACATAAGTACTGAAGTTGCAGCATCAAGTCCATGATAGTATTCACCTTTAGCAAAATGTGGTATCATTTCATTTTCTACAATTCTTTTAGCAATAGCATCCGGAATGACTGATTCCAGTCCATAACCAACAGCAATGAAAGCTTTTCTTTCCCCTTTGTCACCGATCGGTTTAACCAATATTACAATTCCATTATTTTTATCCTTTTGACCAATACCCCATTTTTGACCAATTTGTATTGCATAATCTGCTTTGTCCAGCCCGCCAAGATCATTTACTATAACTATGGCTATCTGGTTTGAAGTTGAATCATTGAATCTGACTAACTTTTGCTCAAGTGTATTTTTCTCATCAACACTTAATATTCCTGAAAAATCATTTACAAGCCTTGGAGGATTTGGTCTGTCAGGTACTTCCTGTGCATAAAGAAAAAATATTTTAAAAAAAACAAGTATAAATAATATACTTCTAACACACAGATATTTAAGTCGGAATAATTTTGACATTATGTTATTTACTTTTCTTATCGTTTATATTGCAGAAAACGTTTATTTTATAATATTGTTTTTAAAATTTTCAAAAATTGGGTTCATATGCCCCAGGTAATAATTTTATTTCTGATTATCTCAACATCTTTCATATCATTATAAATCATTTTGATAATTTATTGATTGAGATAGAACCAGTTTATCATAAACGTATAATTTATATTTTTTTATAAGGCCTATAAGAAGATTATGATAATTTGGGTTTGTTGCATAACCGGCTTTTTTCAGACCCTTTGCCCAAGACACATAATCTGTTGGGTTAAGATCAAATAAAAAGAAATATCTTGGCCTTGTAATTATAAATTGAGAATGATCTTTGTACGATTCTTCTGCTGAAGAATATTTTCTATAATATTCATTTTTCCCGTTTTCTAATATTGCAATTCCTTTAACCGTCCCTTCTGACTTACATTTAATACCAAAGTGATTATTGGCTTGTAATGCAAGGTCACTCTTTCCTGAACCGGATTCCAATAGTCCCTGTGCAAGAGTAATACTTGCAGGAACGCCATAAATCATCATCTGGTTCATTGCAATCTCCTTAAATTTTTCTATATAATTGTATACATGTTCATTGACATCTGTTTGCGAGATTACCTTTCCGGGTAAAACAGATATTATTACAAACACTATTATTATATAAAAAGTCCTCATCAAATGCTATTTTATTTTCTGTTTTCAAAAATACATACTTCTTTTTTAAATAAGAAGAATATTTATCAACAAAACAATTAAAAAATGTTAATAACTGCTGTAAAATGATGAGTTAAACGTAATTAATCGGACTTTTGTTTCAGAATATAAATTAACCTCACTTTTTGATTACAAGGCGCTTGGATATTGTATGTTTCTTTGTACTTGCTTTTATAATATATATCCCGGGATTATATTGACTGACATCAATGGTAGAGGACGCATAATCATTTAAAATAAATGAAGCATTACAAATCAATAAAATTTTGCCTGTCAAATCATATAAACAAAAATGAGCTTCTTTACCGTCTTCAAGAGATAAATTTGATAAAGAAAGTACACATTTTGATATTGCCGGATTGGGATTAACAAAAAAATCATAACTTAATTCGGAAAGATTATTTTCATTTTCTACTACAACCGGGGAAAATGCTTTTGTTTTTCCATCAATATCAGTTTGCTTCAAACGATAATATGAAGTTCCTTCCAGTGGATTTTCATCTACACTTTTATACATAAGTATCTGATTACTGTTTCCTGCTCCTTTTAGTCTGCTGATAGTCTTAAAATCATAACCATCTGATGACCTTTGTACCTCAAAAAAATCATTATTTATTTCTGAAGCAGTTATCCATTTTATATTTACAACATTGTTCTCTAAAATAGCTTTAAACTCAACAAGGGAAATTGGTAATTCCACTAAATTTGATGCTCCATTAGTCGAACCAAATGTCCAGTATTCATTGTTTGATGAATTAGCGCCATCAAATTGTGTATACTTTGGACTTGCATTATCATAAACAGTTGAACCTGTGGTAGATTTCGACCATTCATCTGTTGAATTTTTAAGTTCTGTATTTGCCAGGGTAAGTGAACTTATTCTTTGTGCAGCTGTTAGTCCAGGAAAGTCATCATCTTCATAATAAATTCTTCTTTGTGGATTTCCTCCTGATACCCGGATGTGCCTCCAATAAAATTTATTTGTTATCCAGCCAGGTAAAAAACCGGTGTTGACATAATCATAATTTGGTGGCTGAGTCCAATGAAACTCTACTTCATGTATTCCATCAGCACCTGAATGCTGAGCAATACCAAATTTTCTTGTATGTCCTCCGTCTCCTAATGGGAATGTATACATACCCGCACCTGATTTTACCTCTCTTGATACTATTCCATCTACATAAGAACTGTTGGTTGTCGGAATATCTTGTTGAATGGCAATATTATTCAATAGTAATTTACTTCCATTATTCATCGCAAGAAGACCATTGGTAAGAACCAGAACAATACTATCAGGGGGAACACAATCAGATAGATTTATATTGTGTACGCTCGCTGCACCTGCAGCTCTGTTCATTGTTATTTTCTTTATTGTATCCATACCTGACGGGAATACAAACTGAGACTTTGTACCACCATAATCATTTATCACAATTGTAGAATTACATGTAGTGTTAATATTTCCTGTCCCATTTATTGTAAGATTTCCTGAAACTGTAAATGTAAACGAACCGATTGTTACACTTCCTCCATTTTCTATGGTAATATTAATACATTCCGCATCGGCATTAAGAGTAATTGCATCTCCGGCAAGTACATGAACATGATTTATCCCGGCAGGTATTATTCCACCTGACCATGTTCCGGCTACATTCCATAGCCCACCTCCTGTTCCGTTACTTGTTATTGTTGATATGCCTATTGTTCTGCTTCCGGTTACATTAGTGGGATTAGGTGTATAATTGGAACCATCGACTGTCACTGATGTACATTCACCATCCAGTACATCATTTATTGTTGCCTCCGATGGAACATCATATACTAACCAAAAATAATTGGTACCGCTAACTAATGTCTGATTTCCGCTTACTATAAAGGATCCGTTTGGAGATGCAGATGTTCCAAACAACGTTGATGTTCCAAATGTTGCTGATGTTCCTGTATAATATATTTTTGCATTTGTTATATCTGTCAATGGATCTGTACTGCCATTTGTATTCAAGGTAATTGACGTTAAATTTGATGATCCGCACATACCGCTTATGGTTATGGGTATCCCGATTATTTCATTATTTGAAGTACCGGGACCCACATTTGCTGTGTTTGACTGTGCAACTGCTGATGAGGAATAACCTAAAGTAGCTGCCTGTGTAAGCGTTCCGAAATTAGTCACGCCTAATACTATTCCGGCAATAGGTTCATCTCCGCATGGATTACTTGTCGCAATTCTGACTATATTCCCCGTAGCCGCTACTGGTGATGCAGAAGTTGCTATTACTTTTATACCGGGAATTGTCAAAACATCTGTTTTATTTACTCCTGCAACTTTAACATTAATCGTTATAGTCGTTGCATTCCATGTCATTGTTACAGATGTAATATTCTTCGATGCTGTAAATGTAGGGGCTCCTACTGCTGTAAAATTATATCCTGCAGGACAGGAAAGCCTGATATCTTTTCCGGCTAATGTTTGTGCAAAATCTCCATTTGCACCTTCAGTAATTACTATATCGCCAAGTGAAACTGAACTCGTTGAGCATATGCTTCCTCCTCCGCTTGCTGAAGTAACTGTAACGTTTGCATATAACAAATTCAAATTGAATATAAACAAAAATATTGAATATAAAAATATATTAATTCTGCTTAACTTTTTCATCTTTTATCTTTAATTTTTAGTTCTACATTTATAAGACCATTTTTTTAAAAAAAGGTTGCCTTTATAAATAAAACAAACAAAATATTTACATCAATTTATTTCCGACCCGCAAAAATACGAAAAAATACGCATATAGTTACATAATTTATCCATTAAATTAGAAATATTTTCTTACCAGCCACATTAAATCGCACAAAAACCAATATATAAATTCAAAATTTTACTTTAAAAGTTCAAACCACCCCTTTCTCTCTACACTTTTTCCATCTGATAATGTTGCATTTATAATATAAAAATAAACGCCTTCATCACAAAAAATGCCATTATATCTGCCATCCCAGCCTTCCTCTATATTATACCATTCAAAAAGTATACGTCCCCATCTGTCGAAAATAATACCATGAAAATTCACTGCATCCTTTATGCTAACAATAAATCTGTCATTCACTCCATCATTATTCGGAGTAAATACATTTGAGGTTGTAACATCAGGCTTTTTAGTAATTTTTACAAATGAATATGAAACCGAATCAATACAATTATTTGAAGTATATGCATAAAGAATTACTTTATATTCTCCTTCTTTGTTATATGTATGTATTGGATTATCTATAGTTGTAGAATCATTATCTCCAAACAGCCACTTGTAATTATCAGCATAGGCAGAATTATTGATGAATTTTATTTCGGCAGGAGCTTCCCCATCTTTAACTGCAGGCGAAAACATTGCTTTAGGTGTTGTAACCGTTATGGTATCGCTATACGTGCAATTGTCATAACTCAGAGACACAAAATATTTTCCTGTTTTCGTAATTATTAAAGAATCATTTGCAGAAAGTAATTCTCCTAACGAATCAGTCCATTTATATTTATCATCCCGGATACCGTCTACTTTCAATAAAAATTTTTCATTTTTACATAATGATATTTGATCTGGAAAATTTATGACCGGAGCCGGATGATATCTTATCACTACAGTATCTGACCTTAACGGACAATTACCGAGGTGCCATCGTACAGCAACAGAATATTGGGTTTCTCTTTCTTCTTTACAATATGGTTGAGAAATTTCGGGGTCACTTAAACCGGTTGAAGGTACCCATTGATATACATATCCGTTTACAGGGGGGCTTCCTATCAAAATAGAATCCATACCGCAAAATATCTTATCCTCTCCTGCATTTGCAATATATTTCGGATCTGTATATAATAACAATGGCTTAGTTATTGTATCACTTAAACCGGTAATAGTATCCTTCACAACTAGTCTCGTATTTATTGTTGAATCTTTGGAAAGAGATGGCATAAACAGAGATGGATTGAACACATCTGAAGTCATACTATTTCCGAATTGCCAGAAATATTTAATAATTTGTCCTTTTGAAGATTTATTTATAAATTTTATTGTATCTTCAGGACAATATGGTTCAATATTAAATTCAGCATGTATTTTGTTCGGATCGGTGCTGATACACGTTGTATCTTCTGTTATGACTGTTTTCATTGTAAATGCCAAGGTTCCTGTTGCATTTTCGGGACTTATTACCTGAATATAATAATCCCCGCCAAGCATACAGTTAAGAGTAAATTCTGTCAATGAATTTGTGTTGCATGGCCCTGCATACATTGCATCACAATTACCAAACAAGACTCTGTATCTGATATCATCTGCCAATACACTCGTTTGTTCTTCCATTTTAAACGATAAATCCACTTTTTGCTTTGTTTCAAGATGTATCTTAAGCCAGGAAGATTTATATCCTTGAGGACCAAACAAGCAACCCATACTGGTTTCCTTTTCTTCAAATCCTTCCCCAATGGAATGACCGTCAATATTTATTGATGCGGTTACAACTCCGGTATCCTTCATATTTACGGTAACAGGAACATAACAAAAATCGCCTGGATGATTTATAAGCCAAACGCGTGGTAAAATATTCTCTATTGTAAAATCGC
>JAUZOY010000153.1 GCA_030706235.1 Bacteroidota bacterium
CCTGAGTAGCTGTTAATTCCTCAAGATTTTGCCTCATCTCTTCTTCCTGACTTTTTAATTGTTCTGTTTGTCTCTGTGACTGCTCTAATAGTAATTTTGTTCTAATATTTATCTTCACATTTGAAATTGTAGATGCAATACTCTCAGCAAGTTTTTCTACAAATTCTATCTGGTATTTTTCAATTTCTTTAAATGATGCCAATTCAAGTACCCCGTGAACACTGTCATTTAATTTCAATGGAACAATAAGGATGCTTCTTGGATTTGCTTTTCCGAGGCCTGATGTAATTTCGATGTAATTATCAGGAACTTCAGTCATATAAATGGTATCCTTTTCTAAAACACATGTTCCTAAAAGTCCCTCTCCAATCTCAACCCTCTTACTTATATATTTTTTCTTATTAAAAGCATACATTGCGACCAGTTCAAGATGCTCATCCTTTTCATTTTCATTATTAATAATAAATAATCCGCCCTGATTACAATCAAGATATTTTACTATATACGATGTTATGTTAAAATAAAGAGTATTATCATCAGCCTCTGTCTTTCTAAGTATTTCGCCTATTTGAGCTAATCCATTGGTTGCCCAGTTTCGTTTTGTATCTTCAGATTTTCTTATTTTTTCAGCAGCTGCAGCCTCAAGTAAGCTTTTACGCATTTCTATAAGTGAATTTCCAAGCACATCTTTTTCACTTGCAGCTTTATACTCAGCTTCTAATTCTCCTTCTCCGATTTTACGTGCAAATTCAGCTTTTTCTCTCAAACCATCTACCAACCTGTTTACAGCATTACCCATTTCATTTAACTCGTCATTAGTAGATATATCTACTTTATTTTCTTCATTTAAGATACCTTCCGACACTAATTTTAAAGCATTAGTTGTTCTTATAATCGGATTTGCAATTCTTTTTGATAGTAAATATATTATTATCCCCAACAATATCAATCCTATAATACCTACCAATAATGAACTTTTTATACCGCTGTCGGACTCTGCCAATATTTCATTTAAAGGAACCTGAATACAATATGACCATGGTGATTTAATATTTCCGGCTTTTATCGGTGTAAATGACTTATATGAATATACTTTATTAGTATATGAATATAATATATTTGTATAGTCTTTACCATTTTTTATAGATTCACTTACTTCATGATTGCCATCTTTTATTTCTACTGTAGGTAATCCAATATTTTCTTTTTGCGGATGAGCTACTACAATTCCTTTGTTTGATATAATTTTTCCAAATCCATTATTAAATAATTTTATTTCTGAATTTATCTCCTCAAGTTTCTTTAAGTCTATATCTATCCCGGTAACTCCTACAACAATGCCATTATCATGAATCGGCACCAAAACGGAGACTACATAAATTTTATTTTCCCCTCGGTATAATCCATATGGCTCAGTAAGCACCTCTTCATCATTATTTTTTGATATGCTGTAATAATCATTGGCTCCTGAAATTATATTATTTTTTATATTATCAATATTATTCTCGCCTCCACTATTTCTGTTTACATACTCTATTAGCCTCCCTGTCCTGTCATAACCATCTTTATTGGAATAAAGACTGTCTTTACAGTCAAACTTATTGGGTTCCCAGCATGTCCATACACCTATAAACTCCGCATTTTTTTTCAGAATATTCTTAATCGTATAATTTACTGCTTGTCTGTCACAATTTCCATTTTGCTTCATACCTATGATTGAAGCATTTATGGCATCAGCCTGCTCAATTGCCGATTCAAATATTTTCGAAATATTATAGCTATATTCCTTTGTTTTGCTTTGAATTAATGTTTTTGCATTTTCTTTTGCTATCTGCCTTGTTTTATAAGCATTATAGACTATCGTTAATGTAAATAACACTATTGAAGCCGATAATATATAAAACACCATTCTCGCATTCAACTTAAGCCGTCTTAATTTTTCCATAGATTATACTAAAATATTTAATTGTTAAAACAAGTAAAATTTAAAATTAAAACAATAAATTATTTATTTCAATTATCTAAATTCCAGTACAAATATAAACGCAAAAATTGATAAAAAAAATTTTTTCTTAAAAAAAATTCATAAATTATTATCAAAAAAAAAGCCGTCAGTTAACATAACCAACGGCACTTAATTTGTGGTACCACCTGGAATCGAACCAGGGACACAAGGATTTTCAGTCCTTTGCTCTACCGACTGAGCTACAGTACCATCTCAATTGCTGTGCAAAAGTAGTGATTTTTTTTAATATACAAACATTTCCCTAAAAAAATTCACAAAAATGCATATTTCATCAATTATCAATTCATAACCAATTCCATTCCAAATAATTTAGCAATATTTTTTCTAAGTATTTCTTTTACTTCATCAATATTAATATTTTCATTGAGTTCTTTCTGAATAGAAGTAACTCCCTTATCAACAAAACCGCATGGATTTATATAATTAAAATAGCTGAGATCTGTATTTACATTAAAGGCAAATCCATGCATTGTCACCCATCTGCTGGTACGCACACCAATTGCACAAATTTTCCTTGCTTTCCCCTGAATCATAGGATCAATCCATACTCCTGTTGCCCCATTAAGTCTTTCCCCTTTCAATCCAAAAACCTTTATAGTTTCAATTATCGATTCTTCAAGCAAATAAATATATTTATGAATATCAGGTATAAAATTATCCAGATCCAATATTGGATAGCCAACTATTTGTCCCGGCCCGTGATATGTAATATCACCTCCTCTATTAGTTTTGTAAAACGTTGCATTTTTTGCCTGCATCTGAATAAAATCTATAAGAAGATTCGATTCTTCTCCACTTTTACCCAGAGTATATACATGCGGATGCTCACAAAACAAAAGATAACTATCTGTTTTTATTTTATTTTCATCACTAAGGTTTCTGTTTTTAACCTTCTGCTCAATAATACCATTAAAAATATTTTCCTGATAATCCCATGCTTCTTTATAATCTATTAATCCTAAATCTTTGAATATTACCTTCTCCATATAAATAAAATTACAAAAGTTTTTATTAATGCAAAACTCTGCAAAATTATTAAATATTACGTACCTGTAAAATTTAAAAACAGGTAAGATTATATTCTTCCAATTTCTACAACAATGTTCTGAATAAAAGGAATAGACCTCCGGCGAGTAAAATTGTAACCGGGATCGTTATTACCCATGCTATAAGAATATTTTTTATTGTTCCAAACTGAAGATTAGCAACTCCTCCGGAAGAAACCATACTTCCCGCAACTCCTGATGATAATACATGTGTAGTACTTACAGGTAATCCAAAATAAGATGATGCAGCAATTGTGCTTGCCGCGACCAAGCTCGAACTGGCTCCCTGAGCATATGAAAGTGGAGATTTTCCGATCTTTTCACCAATAGTTCTCACAATTCTCTTCCACCCAAACATAGTACCCAAACCAAGTGATAATGAAATTAAAATAATCACCCACCATGGAGCAAATTCAGTATAAGAACAAAGATCCCGGGAACTCATATTAAAATGTTTAATTTCATTCTTACTTAAATTGAAACCCTTACAATTTTCACAATCCTTAAGAAGATCTATCGATCTTCTTGAAATTGTTATTATTGACTTTCTCGCTTTGAATCTTTCACTATCAGGCACACCCTCTATATCATCTGAATGAGAAATTATTGTTTTCAACACTTTTACCTCTGATTTAAGAGCATTAAGCCTTTTAAGATCAGCCGCATTCAATTTTGTAGAATCTATTTTATGTGTATATCTGTCTATTTGGTTTACATTGGCAATCATAGTTGTGGGGTTTTTAGAAAGATCAAGAGCAAAATATGAAGGAATTATTGCAATTAAAATTATCATTATCAACCCTACACCTTTTTGACCATCATTTGAACCATGAGAATAACTTACCGCAGTGCTTGTAATTATTAAAATTCCTCTTATCCAGAATGGAGGCTTTTTATTTTCCTGAGGTTTTCGGTAAAACTTTTTCCTTTTTATTATCAGTTTAAAGATAAACATCATTAATATTGCGAAGCCAAAACCAATCACGGGAGATATTAAAAGTGAAAGTCCTGCATCTATTACTTTATGCCAATTAAGAGCTACCACTCCTTGCGGGCCAACAAACATAAATGCAATTCCTACCCCAAAAATTGACCCTATCAAAGTATGTGAACTCGAACATGGAATGCCAAAATACCATGTTCCTAAATTCCATATTACAGCAGTAATTATTAAAGATAATATCATTGACATATTATGGTATATATTCTGATCTACCAATGCTTCCACCGGAAGTAAATTAATTATACCCATTGCAACTGCAATTCCGCCAAGATATACACCAAAAAAATTCCATATCCCTGACCAAACAACGGCTATCTGTGGTTTTAAAGACTTTGTGTAAATAACTGTTGCTACTGCGTTTGCCGTATCATGAAAACCATTGATAAATTCAAATATACATGCAGCTAATACTGCAAGAATCAAAACGATAAACATTCCGGTACTTAATCCAAGCATAACTTAATTAATAAAATAAATTTTCTGCAAAAGTAACCCCAATCCGGATTCCAATGTTAAATTAATGTTAAATCTTTAAATTATTGTTAACATTTATTTAATACAAAGTTTAAAAGTCTCGATGACTTCCGATTTTAAAACTTATATTTAAGACATTTATGAATTATTCTAAAAGGTATTCAAGTAATAAACTTTTATAGTTTAATAATTCGTTAAAGTACATTATTCAACTGTTCCTTTATCTTTTCAAGTTCATCTTTCATCTGAACAACTATTTTCTGAATTTCAATATCATTAGCTTTAGAGCCTATTGTGTTTATTTCTCTTCCTATTTCCTGAGCAATAAAGCCAAGCTTTTTCCCTTCTGATGCGGACTGCGAAATAGTTTCCAAAAAATATTCACAATTCGTTTTCAATCTGACTTTTTCTTCAGTTATATCTATTTTTTCAAGGTAATATATTATTTCCTGTTCAAATCTGTTCTCATCAACTTTATCAGATTCTATTATTAATAGCAAATTCTTATTAATTCTTTCCTTTATTCTTTGGATTCTTTCTTTTTCAAACGGATCTATCTTTACAAGTAATTCTAATATAATACCGATTCTGTATGAAATATCATTCATTAACACTATTCCTTCACTGACACGATATTCATCAAGTTTTAAAAACGCCAATCCTAATGATTCCTTTATGTTGTACCATACACTTTCATCCATTTCTTCTTTAACAGGATTACTCATCATGTACTTTACAATTATACTAACCAGATCAGTTTTATCAGTAACATTAAGTTCATCTGTCAAAATTTTCAAATTAGAATAATGCTTCTTAAATACATCATTATCAAAAATAGAATAATCATTCTCTTTACCATTATCTTCTGAAATATAAAGATCAATCTTACCTCTTTGTATTTGTTTTGATATTTCTGCTCTTATAAGCGATTCTTTGTCTTTTAGTTTTTGAGATAATTTAATATTAATATCAAGTTGTTTGCTATTCAGTGTTCTTAAATCTATTACATAACGTCCCTTTTCTGTTTCGCAAACCACCTGCCCATAACCTGTCATTGATTTTATCATATCTTTTTAATTTTTTTATTCTTCAACCTTTCATTATTTAATTCTTTCGTTCAATAAAACACAAAAAAAACCTACATGAAAATAAATTATCATAGTTATGATAACTTATTTTCATGCGGTTTATTTATTCCATCGAATTTTTAAAAATAAGAGTACAGTAAAACTTCAAACTCTTATTATAATAATAGATGAAGAATAGTAATTTAAATACTTTTATCCCTTTAGAGGACCACCTGTAAATTTTTAATCAATATGTCTACTACATATTAATGAGTACATTTTTCAAGACAATCAAGAATCTGCAAAAGAACATTCAATTTCAAATAATAGTGAATATTTTTTCCACTACGAATTGAACCTAATATTCCTTTATCTTTTAATATTCTTAAATGATGAGATGCAGTTGCCTGATCCATCCTTAGTCTTGTGTCAATTTCAGTTACACTTAGTCTTGTACCTTCTGGTTCAAGCATTTCGATAATCGCAATCCTTAATGGATGAGCTACTGCTTTAAGCTTATTAGCTGCGTTATCCAATTTTTCAATATCTATTTTTTCCTTTAACATAAATTTTTTGTTTTAAAATTGAATACAAAAGTAATTAATAATTTTTAATTTGTTTAAAAAATTTTATTTTTTATTTAGTTAATCTATTTTTCCAACTATATTTTATCAAATTACCAACAATACCTATTAAACTGACATAAACAATATTTATTATCTCTTCTAAAAAAAAATATTTCAAATATCCTTGATTTTTTAGGAAGCGACATATGTTTAGCAATAGAATAAAATCAATTAAAAATTTCATTATCAAGATTATTATTAACATTATTTCAATATTATATTTAAGAAACAACATAACTATTGAAACAATAACAAATAAATTAGCCAAATATACGACTAAAGACACAAAAACAACGTTATAATTTCGAATATATTTACTCTTGGAGACCCATCTTTTCCTTTGTTCCCAAAACTCTCTTAATGTTTCTTTCGGTCTTGTAAGCACATTTGCATCCATTGATTTCACAAAACCGATCTTATTTTTATAAATATGCATTATTTTTAACATCAGCATTACATCATCTCCTGAAGCAAAACTTCCGTTATTTTCATATCCTCCGACATTAATAAATGCAAACTTTTCATAAGCAAGATTTGCACCGTTACACATTATCGGTTTATTAAAATATATAGCTCCGCAAGTTACACCAATTAAACCGGAAAATTCGACTGATTGCATTTTCTGGAATACACTCTTCTCTCGGTAAAAAGAAACAGGACCTGATATCATCACGTATTTTTTATTCTGATAATATGATACTATTGTACTTATCCATTTCTCTCCTACCCTGCAATCGGCATCGGTAGTAATAATTAATGTCCCATCTGCCTCACCTATTGCTTTGCTTATTGCTCCTTTTTTACCTTTAATTTCTGATTGTTCATTAAATTCTACAAGCTTTATTTTTTTATCCCTGTTAATAAGACTAAACTCTTTAACTATTTCCTTAGTTCTGTCTTCTGAATTATCATCTACAATTAATATCTCAAATAAATTTCCCGGATAGTCCTGTTTGTATAGATCAGTTAATATGTTCTCAATATTTTCTTCTTCATTCCTTGCCGAAATTATTACCGACACCTTAGTAAGATACTCCTCTTTATCTGTTTTTTTATATTCTTTTGTTTTTATCCACCCTATCACATAAAAAAGCACAATTATAAAATATAAAACTTCAATAAAAACCAAAACTATTGTCAGTATCAACATGCTTTTTTATAATATTTTTTTAGTTCTAATAATTTTAATAACAAATAAAAAACATTTAATGTGTTCCATTTGGGTATTTTAAATCTGAAATTCTAATTTTTACATTAATAGCTAACCAAAATATCTTTAAAAAATTGTACTTTAGCAATCCTTATTTAACAAATTTAAATTTTATTTTTTTAATGGTAAAAAGAGTAACCTTAATGTTTATTATATTCATTTACAGTTACATTACTGTTGCTCAGAATAAATTTACCATCAGCGGATATATTA
>JAUZOY010000154.1 GCA_030706235.1 Bacteroidota bacterium
GAAGAATGGTTTTCTCTTCACACTGTCCTCCTTATACCTCGATTGCAATGATTTTATCGATAACCAGAAATGCAGCCAGATAAATGAATAAGAAAAGTGTCATAACCATTATTCCAAACAGATTATGATACATGGGATCTAAAAAGCGAAACCCACTACAAAATGGGTAAACTAAATGGTAGTAAAAAGCTATACTATACTAATGAAGCAAAAAGCTATACTCAGGGAGTGACCAATATTCAGGAAGAAAGTTTTTATATTAACGATCTTAGAGAAGGAGTTACAAAATGGTATGGTAAAGATGATAAACTTGCCGTAGAATACAACTATAAAAATGGTCTGCTTGAAGGAATTCAAAAGACATTCTATGAAGACGGCAAATCAGTTCAGATGGAAGAATTATACAAAAACAATATTCCTTTGGAGTACAAAGAATATTATAAATCAGGAAAAGTAAAATTGGATGGTAAATATCTTAGTGGCAAAAAAAATGGAGAATGGAAAGAATATTCAGAAGAAGGCAGGGTATTAAAATCCACTAAATACATAAACGGAGAAGAAAAGAAGAAATAAAATTATGACAGCAAAATTTAAAAAAAGCTTTAAAAGATCTTACACAACAACAACAACTTCAATTTAATCTGATTTGAAACTAATAAAAGTTAATAACAGCAAAACCCGAAAAGAGTTTTTAGATACAGCAAGAGAAATTTATAAAAACGATAAAATCTGGGTATGTCCATTGGATAAACAGATTGAAGAGATCTTCAATCCTGAAATTAATGTATTTTTCAAAAATGGTGAAGCATGCAGATGGATATTAAAAAATGAAAATGGCGAACTTATATGAAGAGTTGCAGCTTTTATTAACAAAGATAAAGCTTTCAATTTTAATGTTCCAACCGGTGGAATGGGCTTTTTTGAATGCATAAATGACAAAAAAGCAGCATTTATACTTTTTGATGTTTGCAGGGAATGGCTCTCTGAAAGAGGAATGGAAGCTATGGACGGGCCTATAAATTTTGGAGAAAATGATAATTATTGGGGTTTATTAGTTGAAGGATTTACGCACCCGGGTTATGGAATGAATTACAATCCTCCATATTATAAAGATTTCTTCGAAGAATACGGATTCAAAATATATTTCGAACAGGTTAGTAATCATCTTGATCTTAAAAAAGGTCTACCGGAAAGATTCACTAAAATAGCTCAATGGGTTGCTCAAAAGCCTGAATATAAATTCGAACATTTCAGATTTGCAGAAGCTGATAAATTCGTTAAGGACTTCATGAAAGTTTATAATGAAGCATGGGCTTTTCATGAAAATTTTGTACCTATAAAAGAAGATATGCTTTTCGATACCTTAAAAAAAGGTAAAGTATTTCTTGAAGAAAAATTTATTTGGTATGCTTACGTTAATAATGAACCTGTAGGTTTTATGATACTGATGCCTGATGTAAATCAAATTCTAAAACATCTGAACGGTAAACTAAATCTATTTTCAAAATTAAAATTTTTATATCTGCTTAAAAGGAAAACTATTACAAGAGGTAGAATTGTTATTATGGGCGTAATTCCAAAATATCAGAAATCAGGAATAGAATCAGGTATTTTCTATAATCTTGCAAAGGTAATATTACCTATGGAACATTACACTGAACTAGAACTTTCATGGGTAGGTGATTTTAATCCTAAAATGAGACTATTACATGAATCGGTAGGAGCTACTTTTGCTAAAAGACATAACACATACAGAAAGATTTTTGATGACGGAATTGAATATAAACGCTCACATATAATTCCATTAAATACAAAGGAAAAAGCTGTAAAAAATAATAATGGATTATAGCGATAAAGAATTGCTTGAACTGTTTAAAACAAATAGTTCATATGCATTCAATCTTCTTGTCCGAAAATATCAGAAACAGATTTACTGGCATGTAAGGAGGATCGTTATTGTTCATGATGATGCAAACGATATTGTTCAAAATACTTTTATAAAAGTCTGGGAAAATCTTAAAAACTTCCGCGAAGAATCTAAACTTTATACATGGCTTTATCAGATTGCAACAAATGAATCTATAAATTTTCTTAAAAAGAAAAGGACAAAATTCTTTATTCCTATTATTGATGTAGAATCCGAATTATCTCAAAAATTGGAGGATAACAACTGTTTCAGCGGCAACCAGATTCAATTAAAATTACAAAAAGCTATTTTAAAACTGCCTGAAAAACAAAGAATAATTTTCAATATGAGATATTTTGATGAACTCCCATATGAAAAAATATCCGAAATTCTAGGTACTACAGTAGGAGGATTGAAAGCATCCTACCACCATGCAGTAAAAAAAATAGAAAAATTTGTTATTGAAAATTAAACCTTTCATTAAATCTTTAGTCTCATTCTAAAATTCTGAATTAAAATGGAAGATAAAACAAACATGTTCAAAGTTCCTGATGATTATTTTGACAATCTGCCAACAATTATTCAGGGAAAATGCATTTCTAAACTTTCTGTCGAAAAAACTTTTTTCAGAAAATTATTTGTTAATTATAATTATAAAGTAAGCATTATAAGTTTATCTATCTTACTTTTAGTTTCAACTGGTATTATTTTTCTTAGAAATAATTTTTCAGATATAAATATTCAAAGGACAGAACAAATTGCCGATAGTTCTTATTTTAATGAATTTGATGATGTTGATGAAAATTCATTAATCGATTTACTTGCTGAAAATACATCAACAACCACTACCGGTAATAATAACTTACAAACTTCTGCTTCTATAAACAGTAAATATAACGATAATGAAGTGATAGTTAACTACCTTACAGAAAATGACAATGATATTGACATACAGGAAATAGCAACAGGCAAATAGATCTTAGTTAAACTTAAATATAAACACTTTAAATTTTAAAAAATGAAAAAAAGCCTTTTAATTCTATTTATTGCCTTTTTTTGTGGCATAAATGCTTACTCTCAACGTGGTTTTGGTCATGGTAATGGAAACAGAGAAAAACTCGAATCTGATAAAATTGCATTTATAACAAATCAATTACAGTTAACACCATCTGAGGCCCAGATTTTTTGGCCTGTATATAATGAATATAATTTAAAATTAAGAGAATTAAAGAAAAAGTGCAAAGAAAATTCTCCGATAGGAAAAGGTTCAGCTACAGAAATGACTGATAAAGAAGCTTTGGAGCTTGCTGATAATTTTATTGTTAATGAACAGAAAATGCTTGATCTAAAAAAAGAATATCATTCTAAATTCAAAGCTGTACTTTCTCCAAAAAAATTATTAAAATTTTATCGTACCGAAAAGGATTTTAAAAGAGAATTACTTAAGAAAATTCGTGATAATAAAATGAACCGATAAATTTATCTTATGTGTTAGTTATTTTTTTATAAAAAAAAAGTTCCGTCAGAAGGCGGAACTTTTTTTATTTAGCAAATAAGAAACTTTTAACATTTAAATTCAAATAAGACATTTTTTATATTTTCAAATTGTCTCATCTTAAATTTACAGAATATTAGTATCTTTTTCTTGCTTTATAGTGAGTATGCAACAGATCATGAGATTTATGGCCCAGAGGTTCTCCTAAAAATTCTTTATAAATATCATTTACTTCAGGGTTTTCATGAGATTTTCGCAGATACATATTTTCATCTTCCTGATAAATTGCTTCAGCTCTTTTCTTACGGATTTCCATATTTGTTGGTATTGGCTGACCGCCACCTCCAAGACAACCGCCCGGACAAGCCATAACTTCAATAAAATGATAATTTGCTTTACCTTCCTTAACCTGAGTCATCAATTGTTTAGCATTTACCAATCCATGAGCAATTGCAACATTTAACTCAACTCCTTCAAGGAATGCCCATTCAGGTTTTACATCTTTAATTTTTACAGAAGCTGCTTTGATTCCTTCCATACCCCTTACAGGTGTTACGTTTAAGTTCACAAAAGGAATTTCTCTTCCGGTAACAATCTCATATGCAGTTCGGATAGCAGCTTCCATTACACCACCGGTTGCTCCAAAGATAACAGCAGCACCTGTTGATTCTCCAAGAACACTGTCGTATTTTTCTTCTTCGAGTTTAGTAAAATCAATACCGGCTTGTTTGATCATCATTCCAAGTTCTCTGGTTGTTAAAACGTAATCAACATCTTTATAACCACTTGATCTCATCTCAGGGCGATCACATTCAAATTTCTTTGCCGTACATGGCATAACTGAAACAACAACCATTTCCTGAGGATTCTTATTAATCTTTTCTGCATAGTATGTTTTTGCCAAAGCTCCAAACATTTGTTGTGGAGATTTGCATGTTGAAAGATTTTCCAGCAGTTCAGGGAAAAGATGCTCCTGGAACTTGATCCATCCCGGTGAACATGATGTCATCATCGGAAGAGCAACTTTTTCTCCATCAACTAATGCTTTTTTCAATCTGGTCAAAAGCTCTGTCCCTTCTTCCATTATAGTTAAATCAGCAGTAAAATCAGTATCAAGAACTTTATCAAAACCCATTCTTTTAAGTGCAGAAACCATTTTACCAGTAACTCTGGTACCAATATCAAAACCGAGATTTTCACCCAAAGCAGCTCGTACAGCTGGAGCTGTCTGAACAACTACGAATTTTTCAGGGTTGTATATAGCTGACCAAACTTCATCTATGTAATTCTTTTCTACAAGTGCACCGGTCGGACATCTGTTAACACATTGTCCACAATTAGTACACACAACTTCATTTAAAGGTTTATTAAGAAAAGTAGATATTTTCATTAAATGTCCTTTATTTACTACTGCCAAAGCATTTACATTCTGAAGTTCAGCACATGTTCTTACACATCTTTGACAACGTATACATTTGGTATCATCCTTTACAATTGATGGTGAAGAAATATCCATTTTAGTCGATTTCATCAGATCAATAAATAAATTATTACTTGTTCTGTATTCGTTTGCAAGATCCTGCAATTCACAATTACCGTTTTTATAACATTTAGTACAATCTGAGTTATGTTCAGATAACAATAATTCAATTATATGCTTTCTTGCTGCTCTGACTTGCATACTGTTAGTTTGGATTTCCATTCCTTCAGATACCGGTACAGCACATGCTGCGGGTAATGTTCTTGATCCTTTTTGTTCAACAACACATACTCTGCAATTACCTGCCACACATAAATCAGGATGATTACAAAGTGTAGGTATATTGAAGTTTAACATTTTTGCAGCCTGAAGTATAGTTGTACCTTCATCCACTGAGATAGGTATGTTATTTATTTTTAAATTAACCTTATATTTACTCATTTTAATGTTCTCCTTTATTTTTATGTTAAAAAATGAAATTTAAGCTTAGTAAATAATTTCTTCTCTAAAATTATTTACTATTGAATTGAAAGGATTTGCAACTGATTGTCCAAGACCGCATTTAGAAGCAATCTTCATTGTCTGTGATAATTTTTTCAGTTCTTCGAGGTAGGCAGGTGGCTTTTCACCTCTTTTTACAGCCAGAATACCTTTGAGTAATTGCTGACAACCAACCCTGCAAGGAGTACATTGTCCACATGATTCTTCTTCAAAAAATTCAAGATAATCCTGTAAAACATTATACATAGAACGGGAACTGTTGAAAAGCATCATTGAACCTCCTGTTGGTATTCCTTCAAAACCTATTATTGTATCTTTAAAATGTTTTCTTGGTACACAAAAACCAGATGCACCTCCAACCTGGATTGCTTTTGTATCGCCATCTCCAAATTCATTTACAAAATCTTCAATGGTCATTCCCAATTCAAGTTCATATATACCACCTTTGGGAGTATCTCCTGAAATTGAAAATACTTTAGAACCTCTTGAATCCATTGTTCCGAATTCTTTGAATTTTTCAGGACCTATATTCATAATTGCCAATGCAAAAACCAAAGTTTCAACATTATTAATAGAAGTAGGTTTACCTAAATAACCCTGTGCTACAGGAAATGGAGGTTTATTTCTTGGTTCTCCTCTTTTACCTTCCATCGATTCCAGAAGAGCTGTTTCTTCACCACAAACATAGGCACCACTTCCGGAACGCATTTCTATTGAAAATTCAAATTTTCTGTCTTTCATTGCCTGATTGAATACTGTAAGTTTTTCATTCAATGCAGGAAGAAGAAAATTATATTCTCCTCTCAGATAAATATAACCTTTGGTAGCTTCAATAGCCTTCGCACAAACAGCCATTCCTGCAAAAATTTTTTCAGGAACTCTGTCCAGTATTTCCCTGTCTTTAAAGGTCCCAGGTTCTCCTTCATCTGCATTACAAACTATATATTTCTGATCAGCTTCTTCATTTTTTGCAAATTTCCATTTTAATCCTGTCGGGAATCCGGCTCCGCCCCTACCCTTTAAACCGGAATCAATAATATCCAGAATAATATCATCACCAGATCTTTGTAATACTTTATCGATTATATTCAGACAGTTGCATTTTTCAAATATTAAATCTACTTTTTTAAGCAATTTCTTTTCCATTGATATTTTCTCCTTAATAATTAAGTTATTTTACCTGTGATTAATTTTTGTTTGAATATTCTTCAACGATTTCAATAGCTTTTGACGCAGTAATTTCCGGATAAACTTTGTCATTTATCAGCATAACAGGACCCTTGTGACACCAACCCAAACAATTAGCCTGCAACAAGCTGAACTTTTTGTCAGATGTGGTTTCACCAAGTTTAATATTAAGAGTATTTTCTATTGCCTCAATAATCTCATCTTTCCCTTTCATATGGCATGCTATCGTTTTACACACTCTGATAATGTTTTCACCTTTGGGGACAGTATCAAGGAATGTGTAAAAAGATGCTGTTCCGTAAACTTCAGCTGTAGACAAATCTAATTCTTTTGCTACTGCTATCATTGCTTCTTCAGAAAGAAATCTTTCCTTTTGAACAATTTCCTGCAAAATAGGCATCAGACTTTTTCTGCTTTTGCCATATTTATTGGCTTGTTCCTTTACAAACGTTTCAATTTTTGTCATTTTATCCTCCCTTTGATTTATAAATTATACGTAAACTTTCAACCTATAAATCCAATAAAAATATACACAATTATATTGTTATTTGATTCACAACTTGAAGCGGCAAAGTTAATATAATTTTTATAACTTTTCATTTTTTTTAATTTTTTTTTTATTTTCTTATATTTGCCGAAAATAAAAATTTGAATTTATTATAATTTATGCCATAAAAAATGATTAATAATGTTATCTACATAAATAAATCATAGTTTATTTAAGCATAAATACAAATTGGAAAAATTTTTTACTTATATCACCCAGAATTATATGAAATTTGCAATTAATGAAAAATTATAATAAGAACAAACGTATAGGCAACATTTAAAATTATTTGATTTTGGATATAAATAATAAAGAATACATAAAAAATATACTATCCAACCTTCCTGACAAACCGGGAGTTTACCAGTATTTTGACTCGACAGGAAAAATTATTTATATAGGTAAGGCAAAAAACCTGAAAAAACGTGTAAATTCCTATTTTAACAGAGATATTCACGAAAATAATAAAATTTCTGTACTGGTAGATCGAATCTGTGACATAAAATATATTATTGTTGATA
>JAUZOY010000155.1 GCA_030706235.1 Bacteroidota bacterium
ATTTTCTTCTATCATTATTGACCCGAAATCATTTGCCCCGGCATGCAAACATATTTGCGCTATATCCTTACCAACAGTCAGCCAGGATGCCTGAATATTCGGAACATTGGGAAGCATTATCCTGCTGATAGCAATCATTCTGATATATTCCTGTCCTGACACGTTTTTTATATCAGGGTATTTATCTATTAATTTCGTGTTTCCCAACTGAACAGGCCATGGAATAAAGGCAAGAAATCCTTTTGATCCTGAAGGTTTAATATCTTGTGTGTCTCTGATATGTATAAGATGCTGAATCCTTTCTTCAATGGTTTCTATATGTCCGAACATCATTGTTGCACTGGTTGTTAGATTCAGCTTATGTGCTTCTTTCATTACTTCGAGCCATTCGGATGTATTGCATTTACCTTTTGAAATGGTTCCTCTTACCCTGTCACTTAATATTTCCGCTCCGGCTCCCGGCAAAGAATCCATCCCGGCATCAACCAGTTTGGTTAATACTTCATTATAACTCAATTTTTCTTTTTTGCTGAGGAATACTATTTCCGGCGGACCTAATGCATGCAACTTAAGGGTAGGGTAGAGCTTCTTAAGTTCTTTAAATAAATTTATATAAAAGTTTATTCCAAGCTGAGGATGCATCCCTCCCTGTAAAAGAAGTTGATCTCCTCCCAATAATATCATCTCATCAATTTTCTGCTTATATTCTTCAATAGTTGTAATATATTTGCCCTCACTATCATTTATTTTTTTGTGAAAATTGCAAAACTCACATCCTGAAATGCATACATTAGTGATATTTACATTTCGGTCTATCATCCAGCTTACTTTCATATCAGGCTTAATTATTTTTCTGATTTCATCAGCAACAAAAATTAATTCTGACAGTGAACATTTCTCAAAAATCAAAGTTCCTTCATCAATATCCAAAAACTCTTGTTTTAGAGCTTTATCCAAAATTTTATCTGTTATCATACAACACGAAGATTATATTATTTGCAAACCTAATAATTTTAAGGAATATTGAATAATTTTTAAATTTTTATAAAAAAATATTTGCAGATATAAAAAATGTTGTACTTTTGCACTCACAATTCAGGGTTGGTAGTTCAGCTGGTTAGAATACATGCCTGTCACGCATGGGGTCGCGGGTTCGAGTCCCGTCCAGCCCGCCAGAAAAAAAGAGATTTTGTAATTAATACAAAATCTCTTTTTTTTTGCAATGGTTATCTGTAATATGTTTACATACAAATAATTTATAGTGATGCAAATAATGTTGTTTTTACAGAATGCATTATCATAATAAAACTACCTTCTTTAGGATTTTTTCATTATTGGTTTTCATTTCTATAAAATAGATTCCGGCTTCAAATTCTTTTCCTGACCAGTATATATTGTAATTTCCTTCCTCTTTCCATTCTTTTATCAGCTCTTCAATTTTATTCCCTAAAAGATCATATACTGCAATTTCTACATTTCCTGCTTCATTTACAATGTATTCAAGATTGGTTTTGTTGGCAAAAGGATTTGGGTAAATATTAAGACTTCCTGATAAGTACCCTTTTCCTGCCAGGTTTTCATTATCATTTTTACATTTTATAACACTTACCACCACATCATCAGTCTTTAAACAGCCATCGATACTTGTAACTGTTACCACATATGTTGTCATTGATGTAGGGCTAACGCTTACGATTTGTCCATCTGTCAATTGTCCGTTGTCAACAGTCCACCTATAACTCATCCCTCCGAAAGCTGTTAGATCAGTAGTCTTCCCTTTGCATATAGTTTTATCATGTCCTGCATTTGCTGTCATGTTTTTAACTCTGACCAGAACATAATCTTTTGCAACGCAATTACCAATTATTGCAGATACTGTATATAATTTAAGTACAGTAGGACTTACAACTATTGATGTAATTGTATCTCCTGTATTCCATTTGAAAGAACCGGTTCCGATAGCTGTTAGTGTCGCAGATGAACCACTGCAAAGAGTTTTATCAGGACCTGCATCAACTATTACTGTTTTTACTGTAACTTTAACTTCGGCACTTGACGTTTCTCCTGTGATACCTCTAACCGTTAGTTTGTATATTGAAGTAATAGTTGGGTTTACAACTATACTTTGAAGTCTTGATCCCGTACTCCAGTGATAATACTTACCTCCTGTTGCTCTGAGTCTTACTGTATCCGATTTGCAAATAGTGACATCTTTTCCTGCATTGGCTATTACTGAACCATTAACTGTAACAATAATAGCGTCTGTTGAAGTACAACCGGCATCAGAAGTTACTGTAACAGTATATGTAGTAGTTGTTGAAGGTGCTACGGTCATACTCTGTTTCTGAATGCCGTTGCTCCATTGATATTTTTCACCTCCTGTTGCCCCCAGAGTTATTGAATTTCCTGAATTGATAGTTTTGTCAGCTCCTGCATTTGCATTTGAACCTGCATTTACTACAATAACAATAGAATTTGTTGCTGTAATATTTCCTTTGGTTGCTGTTACTTTGTATGTGGTTGTTATTGCCGGATTTACTGTTATACTATCTCCGGTAATCAATTGTCCATTATCACCTGTCCATTTGTAATCTACTCCTGTTCCTATATTTTTAATTTTTAATTTAACTTTTTCTCCTTTACATATTTCTTCAGGATAGCCCAAATCTACCGTTAATTGTTTAACTTCTGTTATGGCAGTATTTGTGATTACGGCATCATTATAATCGAAATAAATATAAGCTTTGTTATTAATCTTATCTCCTGCCATAAGATTTCTTTTCGGAGATATCTTGTATCTGATATATCCGCAACTCCCTGTATAAGTCTTATGACTATCAGGTAAAAGAATATTGTCAAAAACAAAATCTATTATTCTATTGTCTTTAATATTTAAGCTATAATTATGACTACAGGCAATTACATTTAAAGTTGAAATGTCCAGTTTATCACTTATTGAATCCCTTACTCTTACAAAAAATGCTGTATCATTTCCGGAATTCTGAAATCTTATAAGATATTCCAGAGTATCCCCGGAATTCACCTTTTCTATAGGAATTTCAATTTTATTTACATTAATATCATTAGGATCATAACATTTCAGACCCTCTGCTATAAATGTGGAAGAATTGTTATTTATGTTATTATCTCCGGAAACGGGTGGGTCAAAATATGCAGTTGTAATAAAAAAATCGCCTAACTGAACTGCTGAATTTATTTGGAAATTTATTAAAACAGTTCTTATTTCATTTGGTGCTAAATTCTTAAAACAATAATATAAAGTATCGTACGAAATGCTTTTATTTGTTTTGGTTATACGGGAGTCTTTAACTACCTTAATACACCCATCCATTGTAGTATTTCCATTATTATAATATTTTAACTCGTATACTCCTGTTCCTCCCTGTCTGAAAGTACTCCATGCCCCATGATATGGTGAGATAACTACTCCTAAATCAGCATAAGCAACATAATGAAATCCAAAATCTTTCAGACTGTCTATAGAATTTAATGAGCTTAATTTTACAATGTAACTATCAGGTTTTATGGTATAATAATTTGTAACTATAGGTTTGATAATATAAGTCCCTGTATCACAATATAAATCATAACCATTATTAGTGTATTTCAGATAATTTAATTTTGTGCCATATAACCTGTTTATTTTAATCATCATATCAGACAAATATGGTTCGTTTATTTCTTTCTGCCCGTTATTATTAAGATCATTGTAAAAATTTCCTTTAATATGTATTGTCTTAAAATATACTGCTACTCCATCTGTTGCGGAACATGAATTATTAGATGCTGTTACAACATAAGATGTAACTGTGGTTGGTGCAACTGTAATACTTGCAATTGTCTGGCCTGTACTCCATGAATAATTGATTCCTCCTGTAGCTGATAGAGTTACTGAATTTCCGGGCATAATTGTAACATCAGGACCTGCATTTGCATTTAACGATAAATTAATAACTGCAACTACAACTTCATCTGATGCTGTGCAACCCTGTGCCGAAGTTCCAATAACATTATATGTTGTTGTTATAGAAGGAATGGCAACAGGATTTGAAATAGCTGTCTGGCTCAAACCTATTGCTGGAAACCATGAATACGTTGCAGCTCCTGTAGCAATAAGATTTGTGCTTGTCCCTATACAAATTGTCTTATTATCGCCTGCATCAACTATTGGAACAGCGTTAGATACAGTTACAACAACATCATCTGTTGCTGTACATGTTCCAAATGTAGCTGTAACAATATATGTAGTAGTAGAAGTTGGACTTATAGTTATTTGTGATGTCGTAGAATTATTACTCCAAATATAATTCAATCCTCCACTTGCGTTTAAAACGGTTTTTTCTCCGGAACAAATCGTAACTTCAGAACCTGCATTTGCTGTACAGCTGCTCCCATTTACAAATACAATAATTGTATCTATTGACATACATCCATTATCAATAACAGTCAATTGATAGATCGAATTGCTTATAGGACTAACTACAGTTGTTTTATTGTTGCTACCATTACTCCACAAGTAATTACTACCTCCCGATCCGGTTAATGTAACAGATTCTCCCGGATTTATAGTTACATCATTACCTGCTGATGCTTTTGGCAAAGGTAATGTTTCGATAACTACAGCATCAGTACCTGTACATCCATTTAATGTCTCTGTTACTGTATAAGTTGTTCTAATAGTAGGGCTAACAGTATTATATTTTGTCGTTTGGCCGTTTGACCAATAAAATGTTCCGCTTCCACTCGCTGTAAGAGTTATAGAACTCCCCAAACAAATTGTTTGGTTAGGCCCGGCATCAACTGGATTAGGTTTTACAAATACTACTACTTCATCTCTTTCAGTACAACCATTCTTATAAGCTGTTACAACAAATGTGGTTGCAACATTAGGAGTGACAGTGAATGTTGATGCATTTTGACCTGTGCTCCATGTATAATTATCGCCACCACTTGCTGTCAATGTGACTGATTCTCCCATACATATTGTTTGGTAAGGCCCGGCATCAACAGTTGGAATCGTGTTTACAGTTATTACGAGATAATCTGAAGCAGTACAACCATTGGCAGTTACAGTTAACGAATAAGTTGTAGTTACACTTGGACTTACTATCGGATTTGAAACATTTGTCATGAAATTCCATTCATAATCAACTCCAGTTGATACAGGATTTAAATGTGTGCTCATTCCGTTACATATTGTCTGGTCAGGCCCTGCGTCAGCTACAGGTATTGGAAGTGCATAAGCACTTACCTGATTAGATGCAGTACATCCTCCTGTTGTAATAGTTACTGTGTATATAGTGCTGTAATATGGAGTGACCGAAATAGATTGTGTTGTATCTCCTGTACTCCATAAATACTTATCTCCGGCGGAAGCAGTAAATTTTGCCTTGTCATGTGAACATATCGTTACATTCTGTCCTGCATCTGCCGTACACGGACTCTGTCCGAATGAACAGAACGATAATACAATCAGAACAGCAATCATTGTTCCGATTACCTTATTCCTTATATTTGCTTTCATAAATAAGTTTTTTGAGATTAGAATCAGTAATCAAAAGTAATAATAAATTTTTATATAACTATTTAATTTTATTATATTATTTTTTTGAAACTGTTTTTATCTTGTGCCAGACTAATCGGCATCGAAGGTATTTGGTCTGAAGTTATATAAGGACAACTGTAATATTTTTTTCTATATCCTGCTTATTTATTCCCTCTGTACTTTATCTGAAGTCCCTGTAGAAAATTTCGCAGAATCTGATCCATGCACTGGCGGTATTGTTCCTGACCAGGGCTTCTAAAAAATGCACTCAGTTCATGCTTACTTATTTTCATATTCGCCAGTTCAAGAATTTCAATTATATCAATATCTTTCAGATTAAGAGCAATTTTAAGCTTTCTGAAAATAATATTATTATTAAGTTTAGTCTCAGAAGCTGGTTGTTCCCCCTCTTTCTTGCCACGTTTATCATTTATCAGACCATTAAGAAAAATTGCCAGTTGATCATCATTTAGTTTTCTGAAGTCAGGATCATCATCTTTTTTCAGCCAGCTACTGACCTGAGCTCTCGTTACCTGGTAATCTCTCTGGTCAAATATTTCAATCATTTTCGAATCGTTAAAGTCGAAGATAAAGCGCATTCGGCGCAATATGTCATTATTATCCATAAGTCATTATTTTCTACAAAACTACTACTTATTTATAAATTCTTTCTTCGAACTTTTTATTTTTCGTTAATATACACTCTTTTAAGAGTTTCAATATCAATTTTTACCATTCCCATTATTGCCTGCAACACTCTGTTTGATTTTGCAGGGTCGTCAGTTTGCAACATTTCTGTTAATATCTTTGGTACAACCTGCCAGGAAAGACCAAATCTGTCTTTTAGCCATCCGCATTGTTGAATAGAACCGCCTGCTGAAAGTTTTGACATAAATTTATCTATCTCCTGTTGAGTTTCACAATTAACTATGAATGATACAGATTCATTAAATGTAAATTCCGGACCACCATTAAGTGCAAGAAAATCCTGTCCTTCTATCTGAAATGGAATTGTCAGAACAGTACCTTCAGGAAATGGAGCATCCTTACCATGATATGTTGCTTTCCCAATTTTTGAATTCTTAAAAATTGATGTATAAAATTTCACAGCCTCCTCTGCATTCCCCTTAAACCACAAACAAGGAGTGATTTTATTTAAATTAATTTTAATACTTTCCATATAAGTTGTTTTTGTCTATTTCTTACAAATATACGGATTATTATTCAATTGTTTGTTAGAATCTTCATGCTTTTGAATATCATATTTTACCTTTTTCCATTATCAATTTTTTAAAGACCTTATTCAAATAAAAACTTAGTAACAACCATATAATCAGTTGTCAAATGTAGCAAAACCTTATTCCAAATTATCAACCATAGTAAAACCTTATCCTAAATTAACAACCTTAGTAAAAAAGAATCCACTCTCTTAACTCATCCTGAACTTGTTTCAGGATCTGTTGATTTTCAGTAACGAGATGCTAAAACTATTTCAGTATGACAGAAAAGAACAGACACTATTTATTCTATCAGAACATATTCTGTCTGGTATCGAGGTTGTTCCGGATTACGGTATATTTCGCGAATGAGATCGTTCAGGTCAACCCAATGGAAGTATTCTATTGATTTATTGTTGTTTTTAGAGTTTGTAACCTTTGTTTTTTCTTCTTTTACAAGGTTGGTTGATACTGTTTTAAGTATGAGTGAACCGGAACCGGAGATTGCGTAGAAATTGTCATCTGATTTTTGCCAGAATGTAATGCCTACAGCAGCAAAGAATGTAATGTTATCAACGTTCTTGTCTGTTATATCAATCTCTACACAAAGGGTTTGTTCAGGTATTCTTGACTGATCAACAGAAAACATTTCTGACTTAATAACTTTCCATAAATCAGGAGCATTGTTTCTTTTAGAATATTTTCCCGAATCTTCATTGTAATAGTAATCTGATATTCCGAAAATGCCCAGTGTAATAGAAAAGTGAGAAGAACCTTTGGGCTTATTAATGAAATGTTTGGGTACAAATGATGGTATATAGAGTTTGGCTTTGCC
>JAUZOY010000156.1 GCA_030706235.1 Bacteroidota bacterium
CAAAAAAAGCTCTATCGGTTAGGAAGAGCTTTTGATATTGTTATATATAAATGATAATTACATTTTGTTAATCATTTTTGTTAACTTCGATTTAAGATTAGAAGCTTTATTTTTATGGATAATGCTTCTTTTTGCAAGCTTATCGAGCATTGAAAATACTCCCGGTAATTTTGCTCCGGCTTCAGCTTTATCTTTGATCATTCTTAATTCTTTTATAGAATTACGTGTTGTTTTAGCAAAGTATTTATTTCTTAATCTCTTTGCATCGTTAGATCTTATCCTTTTTATAGAAGACTTATGATTAGCCATGTTAATTATATTTTAGTTCTGTAGTCCATAGGGGAATCGAACCCCTCTTTTCAGGATGAAAACCTGATGTCCTAGCCGATAGACGAATGGACCATTTTTTATTTGGGACTGCAAAGGTACAACTTATTTTTAAACCTCCAAAAAAAAATCAATTTTTTTATTTTTTTATTTATCCGAAAAATATCAAATAACAAAATTACAATTATTTCTATGTTGTTTAATTATGACAGCATTAGATGATTTAGGATTTATTAAAACCTATAGTGTTTGCCCTATAGAGAAATGGAATTGGCTACCACCTGCTGATGCATTACCGGTGACATTATCAAAACCATAACCCCAATCAAGACCAATTTGTCCAAACATAGGCAGGAAAAGTCTAATACCTACTCCTGCAGATCTTTTTACATCGAATGGGTTGAATTCTTTGAATTTTAACCATGAATTTCCTGCTTCAAGAAAACTAAGAACATATATAGTTGCTGAAGGATTCAAAGATATTGGGTATCTTAATTCTAAAGTGTATTTGTTATAAATTGTTCCGCCTATATAACCAGTAGAATTCGATGGAGTAAGAGATGTGTTTGAGTAACCGCGGAGGCCTATTACAGTTCTTCCGTCGAGAGCATAACCTGTAAGTCCGTCACCTCCAAGGTAATATCTTTCAAATGGGGATGCACCGATTCGTCTGTCGTATAATCCAAGAAATCCAAATTTTGTTCTGGTATTTACAACAAGGTTTCCTATGAGTTTGGTGAACCATGATGCTGAAAAGTCTGTTTTGTGGTATTCAATCCATTTGTATTTTTCCTGTGCTGTCAAAGATGAATAATCTTTGTTTGGAGTAAATAATGAATACGGAGGTGTAAATTTAAAAGTTAATGATATATCAGAACCATATCTTGGGTAAATTGGTTGATCAACAGAATTTCTGCCTATTGAGGTGCTAAAACTAAGATTATTTGAAACACCATCAGAGAATAAAAAGGTAGATAAATAATTATCCAGGTAGTAATGTTGATAACTTACATCGTTATATAAAGTAAAAAAGTCATCCGGCCAGTTTAATCTTCTTCCAAGACCTACAGTAGTTCCAATAATAGTAATAGATTGTCTGGTAGGGTCTCCGGAGGAAACACCATTGGTTTGGATAGAGTAGTAAACAGCAGTTGAAAGGGCGTTAGGTTTTTTTCCTCCCAGCCATGGTTCAGTGAATGAAGCATTATAAGATTGGTAGTATAACCCATTTGATTGAGCTCTAAGACTTAATTTCTGACCATCACCTGAAGGGAGAGGTCTCCATGCATCTTTGTTAAAGAAGTTTTTAGCTGAAAAATTATTAAAAGAAACACCGAGAGTTCCAATAACTCTTCCTCCTCCCCAACCGCCTGAAAGTTCTACCTGATCGGATGAAGTTTCTTCAACTCCATATTCAATATCAACTGTTCCGTCTGCGGGATTTGGTTTGGGATTAACTGCAAGTTTCTCTGCATTAAAATATCTTAATTGGGCAAGTTCTCTCTGGCTTCTGATAATATCTGCTCTGCTGAAGAGTTGTCCGGGTTTTGTCCTTATTTCTCTCATAATAACATTATCATTTGTTTTATTGTTGCCGGTAATTGTTACTTTATTGATTCTTGCCTGTTTGCCTTCATATATTCTCATTTCTAAGTCGATAGAATCATTTTCAACAAGGACTTCAACAGGGGTTACAGAAAAGAATAAATAGCCATCATCAAGATATAATGAACTAATATCCCTGCTATCCTGGCTCATATATAAATTAGATTCCAGTGCAGTTTGATTATAAACATCACCTTTTTTTATTTTCAAAACTGATGACAATTCAGATGAACTGTATTTAGTATTGCCTGTCCAGGTAATATTTCTGAAATAATATTTTCTGCCTTCATTAACTTTAATATCAATATCAACAGTTTTATTGTCGTGTCTGTAAAATGTATCTGAAACAATAACAGCATCTCTATATCCATCCGAATTATATCTTTCAATTAATTTTACTTTATCGTTTTTAAAATCTTCCTCGATAAATTTAGATGATCTGAAAACATTAAGAGGTTGTCTTTCCTTAGTATCCTTCATAGCTCTTTTCAGCTTTTTATCATTGATTTTATCATTGCCATGAAAATTAATTTTATGAATTTTAACCTTATTGTTTTTCTTAATTATTATATCCAGCATTACATGATTGGAAATAACTGTATCTTTTATTTGATTAATGGTAATCTGGACATTATAATAACCTTTGTCGTGATAATGTTTTTTAATTTTTGTTATAGCATTAATTTTCAAATTATCGGTAACTACGTCACCCTTGACTAATTTTGCAGCATCTTTAATATCATCGACTTCACCCTTTTTAACGCCTTTAATTGAAAAATGGGATAATCTTGGCATTTCTTTTAATGCAAAATCCAGGAAAATCAGATTACCCTGGATTTTAGAGGCATTGATACTTATTTCAGAAAATAAACCCTGTTTCCATAAATTTTCAATTGCTTTTGAAGTTTTATCTCCGGGAATTTTTATTATTTCGCCTACTTTTATTCCTGTTAAATTAATTATTGCCTGATTATCCAGAAATTGAATTCCTGAAACAGTAATCCCACCAACTTCATATTCCTGAGGTTTCGAATAATCAATTACATTGTTGATTAACTGAGCTTTAATTGAATACGATAAAATTAATGAAATTATTAAAAGAGAAGATTTAGCTAATTTAGCTAAATAAGAGGAATTTTTAAATGCAATCATTAGCAATCATTTCTGTTTTAATTGTTCACTTGTTTTTCCAAATCTTCTTTCCCTGTTCTGATAATCTAATATAGCCTCAAAGAAATCTTCTCTTCCAAAATCAGGCCATAGTTTATCAGTAAAATATAATTCTGCATATGCAATTTGCCATAACAAAAAGTTACTAAGCCTGTATTCGCCACTAGTTCTGATAAGTAAAGAAGGATCAGGAAAATTAGCAGTACATAGAAAGGAACTAAATAATTTATCATTTATTGCATTTATATCAATTTCACCACTTAAGACTTTAGAAGAGATTTTTTTAGTTGCTTCAATAATTTCCCATTTTGAGCTGTAGCTTAAAGCAAGAATCAGATTCATTTTGTCATTGGATTCTGTAGTAGAAATTGCTTTTTGGAGCTCATTATATGTTTTAGAAGGGAGTTTATCTAATTCACCAATAGCATAAAGCTTTATTTTGTTTTTATTTAGAGAATCGAGTTCTTTGTTAAGAGCTTTAATTAATAAATTCATTAATGCATTAATTTCACTCTGAGGTCTTTTCCAGTTTTCTGTTGAGAATGCATAAAGAGTAAGATTTTTCACACCTATTTCTGCAGCAGCTTCTACTATCTTTTTTACTGCAGTAACACCGTTCTCATGTCCGAAGACTCTGAGTTTACCATGTTGCTTAGCCCATCTGCCATTTCCATCCATTATGATTGCAACATGTTCGGGAATGTTTTTAGAATTTATTTTATCTTTTAAAGTCATTATTTTCTTGAATATTTTTGCAAAATTAATAATTAATTTAAATTCTCAGATTTATTGCATTTTTGTATTAACTTTCTTTATTTTATATTATTTTGAAGTAATAGTTTATTATTTCATATTTAATGAGAGCTTTTCTTATAGAGGTAAATATATGGGAGTAAATTAAAGTCAGAAATTATAATTTTATTTTCATCTAATGAAATATAAAAGTAAAATTAACAGGATGTTCATACCAATAATGATAATAAAACCTAAAGATGTTAATTTTTTTACTTTGTTATTGGCAAAGATTAGAGTGTATACCCATTTCATAAGGTTATTGCCAATAATTGCCTGCATAGAAACCAGTGCAACCACAGTCTCTGTAATAGCATATTTACCTTGAAACAGATTTATCAGGAATGGATCGATATCAGTGATACCAACAATCAAAGATAGTATGTTTAATCCTATATTCCCGAAATTATTAATTGTATAAAATGTAACATAGGTGAAAACTACATAAAGAATTGTAAAAATAAAAGCCATTCTGAATTCAAGTGGATTTTTATCCGGTTTAGCTTCATATTTTTTCTCATTTCCATTTTCAATACCATTTTTCTGCCTGTAAATAAAATAACCTGATGCAAATGAAATTGCTCCCATTCCGATAAAGTAAGGCAATAATCCTATGGCTAATTTTTGATTAAAGATAGCCATAATAATTAAGATTCTAAAATACATCATTCCGGTAGCGTAAAGAATACCTGACGTATATTCAAAAATATACCCTGAATTTTTACTTTTCTTGGAAAGTATTACAGTGGTGGCGGTGCTGCTGTACATTCCACCCAAAATACCCGAAAGAAGTATGCCGGCATCCTTAAATACAAACTTTTTTAAAAGATAACTAAGGTATGAGATAGAAGATATTACGACAACTGCGAGCCAAACTTTATAAGGTGTTAATGGCAAATAAGAAAAATATTGTTCGTCCGGAACAATCGGAAGAATTACTCCTGCTATTACCAGAAATTTTGCTAAGGTTGTAAACTCATCTTTATCAAATTTTTTTGATATTATCAGTAATGATTCTTTTAGTTCGCTAAATATTAGTACAGTAACTACAATCAGTATAACAAGCCATTTTGACTGTGTAATAATCAGAGGTGCAAGACAATATGTTATTAAGGCAACTATAATAGTGGTAGTTCCATATTCATTATATCTATCAGTTTTTCTAAAGTAAAAAATACTAAGAATTACAGTTAATGCCAGACCTCCACCCATATAAGCATAGAGATTATCAGGGTCAATAATATACAATATATAGCCAAGAATTCCAATGAAAGTAAATGTTCTGTCTGTTCCGAATACTTTCTTTTCTTCATTACCTAAATGAATATGTTTTTGAGCCAGGCCGATGATTAAAGAGAACAATGTTACCAGAAAAAAATTCACTAATTGTATGGGTATTTTTTCAAGCATATATACTTAAGATAAGACTATATTTTATATAATTGCAAACCTACAGAAAATTTGGAATATGCATTAAAATTATTTTTTAAAAAGATTATTGTAAAAATCAGCAGAAACACAAATAATTTTTAATGATTGGGAAAAAACATTATTTTTGCAAACTTTAATAAATAAAATATAAAATGAGAACTAAAATCAAAAGATTATCATTGATATTGATTGTATTAAGTATATGCTCATTAGGATATACCCAGATTCCAAAAAATTTTAAATTTTTCGAGCAAAAAAATAAAATTTTGATGAAAAATTTGAAAAAAAACAAACTAAATTTTAAATCAGGAAATAGTGATAAATACTTACCTGATTCAATTAAGGAATATTTGGGTAATAAGACAAGCTGGACTCCTGATATGTCTGTCAAATTCAATTATGATTCTATTGGTAATAGTACTGTATATTATTATTATGATGCACAAAATAATTATAAGAGCAAAGAAATGTTTCAGTATAATAATAAGGGTAATGTAATACTAATGGAAACTTTTAACTATATAAATGATTCGTGGACAGAAACAAAAAAAACTATTAGTTCATTTAATGAGAATGGGGATCAGATATTATACGTAGAACTATTTAAAAATACAACATGGGATACAGTTACAAAAATAACATTAGACTATGTCTATGATGCAAATAAAAATAAAACTTTTATACAGAATACTGTAGCACAATATGATTCTACAGATCAGATTTTTGAATATAAATCAAGATATACTCAACAAATTATTAATGGTGTTTGGACAGAAAGAGGCGAAACAATGGTTGGAGGCAGTTGGAGTAAAAATTATATGTATGAAAATGTTGTATGGTATAATATAGAAAATAACCAGAAATCCTCATATAAAGGATGCGAAATGGCATTATATAATGATACCTGGACTGAAGATAATTTTGATCTGATATATAATTATACTGCTACATATAATAGTTATGGGGTAGTAAATGAACATATTAAACTTGCTTCATATCAACAGCAGTCATGGGTTACTGATTATTTGGATGCTACTAATACATATGATTCAAATGGAAACCAGACAGAGTATAAGCAATTACTTCAGCTTGATAACCAAGCTACAGTACAGATTGATATTAAAATAGATTATACTTATGATAACAATAAAAATATTATGCAGGCAGTTCGTACAGATTTAGATACAGCTACAGGAATATGGCATAACACTCTGAAAGATGTTTATTTTTCATATTCGTATATCCCATCTGCATGTGCTTTTGATCTGGGTTCTGATATTACAGTTTCTAAGGGGAATAGTGTTACTCTTACAGCAGATACCAAATGGAATATTAATTATCTGTGGAGTACCGGAGAAACTACAAAATCAATAACGGTCTCTCCAACTGCAAGTACATCTTATTCTGTAACAGTCTCTGCTTCGAATTGTACTTCTTCACAAAGTATTAATATTTTAGTTTCCGATTGTTTTGTTAATATTAGTAAATCGACAAATGGAAATGTTACGACTCTTACAGCAGTTGGGAAATCCGGATCAATGTATTCATGGAGTACAGGTCAAGTTACAACCTCACCAATTACAGTTATGCCGACAACGACAACAACTTATTCTGTAACGATGACAAACGGAAGTTGTACTGCGTATGCTCAGACTATAGTTGATGTAACTACCGGCATTTATGATTTAGAGGGAAATATTGGACTTAAAATTAATAATATCTATCCTAATCCTGCAACAGATAAAATAAATCTTGATCTATATGTCTCAAAATCTTCAAAACTTAATATTGAAGTTTATGATATTATCGGAAATAAAGTATTAAGCTTTGACAAAGGAGTGATTAGTTCAGGAGAAAATGCTTTAACATTAGATCTTTCATCACTTTCAGGCGGAACATATATATTGAAAGTATTATCAGATGATAAAGAATTACATTCCAAATTTAATATTAGAAAATAGTATATAATTTCAGTAATAAAAAAGCCTCATGGTTTAAATCAAAATCATGAGGCTTTTTTATAATATAGTTTTATAAGAATACTGCTAACTTTTCAAAAGTAAATGAGTCCAAATTAAAAAAAAATTGTAGGTTTGCAGACTGACGTATAATCAAAAAATCGTAAAGTGAAAAGACTGATAATCCTGCTATTATTTATTAATTTTACCTGCCTTGGCTTTGGACAACAGATCATACTTGAAAAGTATAAAAATGGGAATAAAAAGATA
>JAUZOY010000157.1 GCA_030706235.1 Bacteroidota bacterium
CATCTTTTAATAAATTGGATTGTAATCTTAAAAGTGAAATAATAATCTGGAGATTGTTTTTTACTCTATGGTGAATTTCTCTCAGAAGAATTTCTTTCTCATGAAGAGTCTTTCTGATTTTTTCTTCAGCTTTTTTTCTTTCTGAAATATCTATAATTATACCAATAATTCCTGCAATATTATCTGAATTGTCATAAAATAATGCCTTAGAAAAAAATACATTTATATTTTCATTCTTTAAAGAATCAAATATAATAAAATCATAAATCTGAACAGATCCATTATTGAATAATTCCTGATCTTTCTCATAGAATTTACTTGCCATTTCAGAAGGGAATACTTCAAAAACTTTCTTCCCGATTAATTCTTCCTTACTTTTACCGAATACATCAGTAAAAGATTTATTAACATTTATATATTTACCTTCCCTGTCTTTATAAAAAACGGGATTTGGAATTGAATCCAGAAGAACTTCAATAAAATTAATTTGAGATTGCAGAATAGTTTCTCTGTCAAAGAGCATTTTATTTAGTTCAATAGTTTGATCGAGAGATTGTTTTAGTTCTTCATCACTGGCATGTATTTCTTCATTAAGCATTTGAGTATCTGCAAGCAATTGCTTAATTTCCATTTCTTTAATATTTTTTTCATATATTTCTTTTTCTAATTTCTTTTCATGACTTACATCGTGTCCTACCAGAATATATCCGTACAAATCATTAAATCTGTCCTTTATTTCTGAAAATGAAAAATGTACCGGGATAAAAGTTCCATCAATTTGCTTAAGAGAAAGTTCCATTGAAAAAGGTAAAATGTTAGGTTCACGAAAATTATTAATAATATTTTCCTGTTCTTTAAAAAAGCTACTGAAATGCCTGGTCTTAAGCATATTAAGTTCATAGCCTGTAAACTGTTCAGTGAAAGAGTTTGTACTTATAATATACCCCTCAGTATTTGTAAAAAAAAGCACTTCTTTCATATTATTAATAATTTCACTTGTAGCCATAGACGGAGAAAATTCAAGAAATTTGAATCTTCTAATAGCATAAACCATTCCTATAGCCCAGATAATTCTGACAAAATTGTCCAAATCCGGAATTTCCGGTACATAATGAATCAGAAAATTATCATTAAGCAAATTCAAGAAAAAGACACCAAATATTGTAAAAAACATAATTTTAGCTTGTCTTTTCTGACGGTTTTTATTTGAATTTCTGCCCCAATTCCAAATAATAATAAGACTTATTATAACAAAAGTTTTTGAAATTATAAAATTTATCCAATACCATATCGAATTGAAATTGTCCTTGAACAGATGATAGTTATCAAAATATTCTTTATCTGATAAAAAAGCATTCCCCTTAAAATTCTTATAACATAAAATGAAACTTATGATTACAATTATACTTAAAAAGGTTTTGAATTTTATACTGTATTTTTTATTAACAATTATAATAGCAAAACATAGCAAAAGGCCGGGGAAAAAGCTCCATCCTATAGAAGAAAATCTGTACCAGAACCATGCTTTTTCAATATCATTGTAAAAATAAAAGAAGATGTCACCTAAAGCTAATAATGCAAGAGATAATGATGCATAGGAAAAAAACCTGTTAATAAGAGATTTGGGATTCTTCCAGAGTATATACAAAGCAAGAAGCAAATATATATTAAAAACAAAAGATGAAAACACAGAAAATATATTCATTATTAATATATATTATAAAACTTATTTTTAAGTGAAATATGTTTAATATTTTTGTTTACAAACCTACATAATTTTTTCAAAATAAAAATCATTTACAAAATATTATATTCTTAATTTTAATAATGTTGTAGATTTATGTTAGAATTTTTTAAAGTATAATTCAGGATACAGAGAATAAAATATTAAAAAATTTAAAAAAAAATATCGTATTGATCTGTACGTTTTAATTAACAATTATCCCTAAAATAATATTATGGGTGATATGTGTATATTGTAAAATTTATGTAGGTTTGTAAAAAAATTATTTTGCAAATAAATATAACTTAAGTTATGGCATTAGAATTAACAGATCTGAATTTTCAGGAAATGGTTTTAGATTCAGATAAACCGGTAATGGTAGATTTCTGGGCAGAATGGTGTGGACCATGCAGAATGGTTGGCCCATTGGTAAACGAATTACATGATGAATATCAGGGTCGTGCAATTATAGGGAAAGTTGATGTTGACAATAATCCTGAAATAACATCAAAATATGGAATAAGAAATATACCAACTATTTTATTTTTTAAGGGTGGACAGGTAGTTGAAAAACAAGTTGGAGCAGTACCAAAATCAAAATTAAAAGAGAAACTAGATTTACTTTTTTAATTAAAAGCTAAACCAAAGAGACTATATAATCTAACATTAAATAGTGAGATTATATTTTGAATTAAAATTTATATGGAAAACACTCTGAATATTGCAGGGCAAGAAAGATTACATCAATTTGGTAATTTAGAACTTTTAGCAAAACAGGTAGTAGAGGGTTTTATTGTAGGATTGCATAAAAGTCCGTTTCATGGATTTTCAGTTGAATTCGCAGAACACAGATTATATAATAATGGAGAATCTGTAAAGAATATAGATTGGAAATTATATGGAAGATCTGATAAGCTCTTTGTAAAAAGATTTGAAGAAGAAACAAATTTACGTTGTAATATAATAATTGACTGTTCAAGTTCAATGTATTTTCCACTATCAGCTAAAAAGAATAATAAGCTGAATAACAAAATCGTTTTTTCAATATTGTCTGCAGCATCATTGATGTATATGTTTAAAAGACAAAGAGATGCAGTAGGTCTTAGTCTGTTTTCTGAAAAAATTGAATTAATGACACCTTCAAAAACGACTACTTCTCATCAGAAATTATTGTTTTATGAACTTGAGAAATTGCTACAGGTTTCTGTTAAGGAAACTCCAAAAAAAACATTTGTTACAGAAGCATTACATCAAATTGCTGAGAGCATTCATAAACGATCCATGGTTATTATATTCAGTGATATGTTTGATAATACTAACGAATTTGAAAAGATTTTTTCAGCATTACAACATTTCAGACATAATAAACATGAAGTGATTTTATTCCATGTATTGGATAAATCAAAAGAAATCGAATTTAATTTTGATAACAGACCTCATAAATTTATTGATCTCGAAACCGGTAAAGAATTAAAGTTAAATCCCCTCGATATTAAACAAAGTTATCTTGAGAAAGTTAATGAATATAAAAATTTGTTGAAATTAAAATGTGGTCAATATAAAATAGATTATGTTGAAGCAGATATAAATCTGGGATTTGAACAAGTACTGCTTCCCTACTTGCTAAAAAGATCTAAACTATATTGAATTCAGGATTTGGGATTCAGGATTTAGGATTGAGAATTATATTTTATGATAAAAAAGCTTGACTTATATATAATAAAGAAATTTCTCGGCACATTTTTTTTTGCTATTATACTTATTATTACCATAGTAATAATATTTGATATTTCAGAAAAAGTAGATGATTTTATACAAAAGCAGGCACCATTAAAAGCAATAATATTTGATTATTATCTTAATTTCATACCATACTTTGTAAATCTTTTCAGTCCTTTATTTACATTTATATCTGTTGTTTTTTTCACTGCAAAGCTAGCATCAAATACTGAAATAATAGCGATTCTCGCAAGCGGAATAAGTTTCAGGCGGTTACTCAGGCCATATATTTATTCATCCTTGATTCTTGCGGTAATGTCATTCTATCTTTCTAATTTTGTTATTCCCCCGGCTAATAGAAAAAGGCTAGAATTTGAAAATACATATATTAATTCAAAAGCAAGATGCACCGAAAAAAACATACACAAACAAATTCGCCCCGGTACATTTATATATCTTGAATCTTTCAACAGTTCATCTAATACTGGTTATAAATTTACAATTGAGAAGATAAAAGAAGGGAAATTATCCTATAAATTGGCTGCTGATTTTATAAACTGGGATAGTATAAAATGTAAATGGCAAATAAATAATTATAAAATCAGAAGAATAAACGGAATGATTGAATCTATGACCTCGGGAAACAGATTAGATACCACAATAAATCTGACACCTTATGAATTTATCAGGAAAAAGAATAATATTGAAACGATGAATTATGCTGAACTAAATAAATTTATTGCGGAAGAAAGATTAAAGGGTTCCGAAAATATTGAATTTTATCTTGTTGAAAAACACAAACGTATAGCTTTCCCATTCGCAACCCTTGTATTAACACTAATAGGTGTTTCATTGTCAAGCAGAAAAGTAAGAGGTGGAATTGGAATGCATATAGGGACCGGACTCACAATCAGTTTTTCATTTATTCTTTTTATGCAGGTATCTACAACATTTGCCACTAATGGAAATTTATCTCCGTTTATATCTGTCTGGATACCTAATCTGATATTCGGAGCTTTAGGTATTTATCTACTTCGGACTGCACCAAAATAGAAAATTCCAAACTTTGAATAAATTTGTAAAAATATTTTGACATAAATGATTTATGAATATAAATAAGGATAAGAAACAGGTATCCGGTATGTTTGATAATATAGCCGGACATTATGACTTTCTTAATCATTTTTTATCTTTATCAATAGATAAGAAATGGAGAAGAGAGGCAATAGACAGGCTTAGGGACAAACATCCTCAATATATACTTGATGTGGCGACCGGAACAGCAGACCTTGCAATAAAAGCTGCGGAATTAAAACCGGAAAGCATTACCGGTATTGATATTTCAATAAAAATGCTTTCAATCGGAGAAGAAAAAATCAGGGAAAAAAAACTTAATAATATTATAAGACTCTTAGAAGCAGATTGCGAGAATCTTCCTTTCAATGACAAAAGTTATGATGCAGTTATATGTGCATTTGGAGTACGTAATTTTGAAAATCTTGAGAAAGGATTATCAGAAATATACAGGGTGATGAAAGATGACGGTAAAGTAGTGATTTTAGAGTTCTCAAGACCTCGTAGATTTCCTTTTAAACAATTATACAACTTTTATTTTAAAAATATTTTACCCTTAATTGGAAGAATAATTTCCAAAGACGTTAATGCCTATAAATATTTACCTGAAACTGTATATAGTTTTCCGGTTTATAATGATTTTCTGAAAATAATGAATAAAACAGGTTTCATTAAAACAAAATTTACAGCATTAACATTTGGAGTTGCGACTATTTATGAAGCTGAAAAATAAAATATTTGAAAGTATGGAATTATTCTAAATCAGAAAGATTTAGTCATAAATAAATATAATATATTACTGTATTAATTATGAAAGCAATGATATTTGCAGCAGGTTTAGGTACAAGATTAAAACCACTTACGGATACTAAACCCAAAGCATTAATTGAAATTAATAATGTTCCTCTTCTGCAAATTTTAATATTGAAATTAAAGAAATCAGGAATTAAGGATATTATTATCAATACTCATTATTTTCATGAACAAATTATAGAATTTTTGAGTGAATATGAAAATTTTGATATAAATATTGTAATCTCTCATGAAGAAGAATTGCTTGATACAGGTGGAGGACTTTTGAAAGCTTCCGGATTTTTTGATGATAATGAACCTTTCCTTGTTCATAATGTAGATGTAATAACTGACATTAATATTAAGGAAATGCTTGAATTTCACAAAAATTCTGAAGCACTGGCAACATTAGCAGTCAGAAAACGAAAGACCAATCGTTATCTACTGTTTAATGAAGAAGATATTCTTTGTGGAAAGTATTCAACAAACGGAGATTTCAAATTTACAAGAGAAGCAGGAAATGTAGTCAATACACTTTCTTTCCTTGGAATTCATATTATATCACCTCAAATTTTCAAATATATAAATACTCAGGGGAAATTTAGTATAACTGATGCATACCTTGAATTGTCTTCTCAGGGGCACAATATTAAAGGTTATATTGATAACAGTTCATTTTGGATAGATGTAGGTAATGAAGAAAAACTGAATAGAGCAAGAATGATATTAAAAACCACACAAATTTGATTAAGAAAGGATTCAAAATTGAAGAATAGAGAAATTGAAATAATGTCTCCTGTAGGTTCTTATGAATCACTGATGGCAGCTATACTTGGTGGGGCTAATTCTGTTTACTTTGGGGCAGGACATCTTAATATGAGAGCAAGATCATCGGTAAATTTTACTACCAATGATATTAAAAAAATTGCAGATTTATGCAGAGATAATAATATAAGATCTTACCTGACTTTAAATACTGTAGTTTACAACAATGAAATCCCTGAAATAATCAAGACACTGGAAGAAGCAAAAAGAAGTGGCATAACTGCTGTAATAGCATCTGATTTTGCTGTAATAAATCATGCAAGAGAGATTGGGATGGAAATGCATGTTTCTACTCAGTCAAATGTTTCAAATATTGAAGCAGTAAAGTTTTTTTCAGACTATGCAAATGTTATGGTTCTTGCAAGAGAATTAAAGCTCGAACAGATTGAAGAAATTTGCAGACAAATTGAAGAAGAAAATATCACCGGACCTTCAGGAGAATTGATAAGGATAGAGATATTTGCACACGGAGCTCTTTGCATGTCAATATCAGGCAAATGCTATCTAAGTTTACATACACAAAATTACTCTGCAAACAGAGGTGCCTGTCTCCAGCCCTGCAGAAGAGCTTATACTGTCAGGGACAAGGATGAAGGACATGAACTTGACATTGAAAACGAATATATAATGTCTCCCAAAGACCTTTGTACTATAGGATTTCTTGATAAACTAATTGAAGCCGGAGTAAAAGTATTTAAAATTGAAGGCAGAGGACGTTCACCTGAATATGTAAAAACTGTTACAAAATGTTATCGTGAAGCTGTTGATTCTTTCCTTGATGGTACATATAATAAAGAAAAAGTTGATTTATGGACAGAAAAACTCAGAAGTGTATACAACAGAGGTTTCTGGGAAGGATACTATATGGGCAAAAAAACCGGAGAATGGACAAAAATTTACGGTTCGCAAGCTACTAAAAGAAAAGTATATGTCGGGAAAGGAATGAATTATTTTTCAACCCTTAAAGTAGCTGAGTTTAAAGTTGAAGCAGAAGAACTTAATGTTGGTGATGAAATAATTATTACCGGACCTACGACCGGTGTTATTGAAACAAAAGTTAATGAAATAAGAGTTGACTTATTAAATGTTGATAAAGCAAATAAAGGTGTATTTTGTTCTATTCCTGTTCCTGAAATAGTCAGAAGGTCTGACAAATTATATAAAATAGTTGATGCTTAAAATAATAAACATTTATTTTAACAGAAAGTTACCATCTTTAATTATGTAGGTAACATATAGCTAAACTTTAAACAAATAAAAGTTCTCTCCCTGTTTTATAAAAAATATGTAGGTTTGTAGAATCAATTCAAAGATTATAATATAAAGAACCTATAATATCATATCACATGGCAACAAAGA
>JAUZOY010000158.1 GCA_030706235.1 Bacteroidota bacterium
ATGATCAAAGGCAAGGAGTATTGCAAATGGATTGATCATTGCTACTTCTTAATCGGGAAATCGCACTTTTATAAAAGAGATTATTTGCAGGCAATAGAAGCTTTTGATTATGTTGTTAAACAATATAAAGATAGCCCTATAAAATATGAAGATATGCTCTGGATGGCAAGAACATATATCATGATGAAAAATTACGACAGGGCTCAGAATATTCTTGATTTTATCCAGGATAAAGTCCTTAAAACATCTAAAGATAAAACGTTAATAAGAGAATTTCCTGCTGTTTATGCAGATTTTCATATTAGTCAGGAAAATTATCAATTGGCAATAACTCATCTGAATAAGGCAATTGAAGTAAATAAAAATAAAAAAGAAAAAGAAAGATATAAATTTATTCTGGCACAAATTTATCAGAAAGCAGGAAATTTTACCAAAGCTTCAACTTATTATAATGAAGTAATTAAAATGAATCCACCATATGAAATGGCTTTTAATGCCAAGATAAATATGGCCAGATGTTTTAATCCGGAAGGCTCAGATAGCAAAGAAATTAGGAAAATATTAACTAAAATGCTTAAAGATGAGAAAAATAAAGACTTCCGCGACCAGATTTATTATACTCTCGCTGAAATTTCTCTCAAAGATGAAAATCAAAAAGAAGCTATAAATTATCTTAAACTTTCAACATCTACAAGCACTAAAAATAATAATCAGAAAGCTACATCATTTTTAAAACTTGGAAATATTTATTTTGATAATAAAGACTATATTCCTGCTCAGGCATATTTAGACAGTGCATGCCAAATACTTCCGAAAGATTATAAAGATTATGATATTATTATAAACAAGAAAAATACACTCTCTGATTTAGTTAAAAACCTAAAAACTGTTCACCTTGAAGATAGCCTTCAACAACTTTCCAAAATGACTCCTACAGACAGGGATAAAGTAATTGCTAAAAAAATTGCAGAAATATACAAAGAAGAGGAAAGAAAAAGGCAGGAAGAGTTCCAAAAGCAACAGGATCTGGCAAATATGGCTTTAAATAAGCCCCTCCCGGGACAAGGTGGCTCAGAATGGTACTTTTATAACTCATCTTCCATTAGTTTCGGAATTGCAGAATTTACAAAAAAATGGGGTAACCGTAAACTCGAAGATAATTGGAGATTAAGTAATAAACAAACTTTTGATGAATTTGGAGATAATGAAAATAATGCCCAGGTTAATAATGATAAATCAAAAAAATCTATTGAAAACGATCCCAAAGATAAAAAAACATACCTGAAAACTATTCCTACTACTCCTGAACAAATTAACGCTTCTAATGATAAAATTGTTGAAGCTCTTTATAATATTGGGACTATATATAAAGAATCACTTAATGAATACGAAAAAGCTGAAGATGCTTTTGCGGAATTGCTGGAAAGATTTCCGGATGGTAAATATAAGCTTACCTGCTATTATCAACTATACAGATTATACCTTACTCAACAAAAGAACAGTAAAGCGGATTATTATAAAAATATTTTATTAACAAAATATCCTGACTGCCCATATAGCAAAATAATCCAAAATCCGGATTATGTTACAGAAGCGAAATCAGAAAATTCAAAAGCCGAAAAAATGTATGAGGAAACTTATCTTAGTTATATAAATGCTCAGTACGATAAAGTTATCTCTGATTGTATTTCAGCTGAAACTTCACTCAAAGGAAATTCAATTATACCTAAATTTTATTATATTAAAGCTCTTTCAATCGGAAGGACAAAAGATTTAAATCAATTTAAAGCAGCCCTTAATGAGGTAGTCACAAAATTTCCAAATCATGAAGTAAAAAATGCAGCTCAGAATATTCTTGATAACATGCCCGGCAGCCCCAAGAAAATCGAAGAAGAAAAAAAAGCAAAATTATCGACTATCTATAAAGAAGATCCCCAGGCTATACACTTTTATATAATGATCATCCCCGCTGTAAATGTAGATATAAATAAATTAAAATCAGCAGTATCTGATTTTAATACAACTAATTTCAGCACTTTAAAACTTACAATTAATGATCTGTTTATTAATGACAAAACTCAAATGCTTAAAGTTCTTAACTTTGACAACAAAGATAAAGCAATGGAATATTTCAATGCAATCAAAGATAATCAGTTAATTAGGTCAAAAATCAAATCAGGTGACTTCAAACAGTTTATAATCTCTGATGAAAACTATAAGACTCTTTATAAATCTAAAAAGATTGATGATTATCTGGATTTCTTTAAATACAATTATTAAATCATTGGCTTTTGGAAAATATCATTAATATTTCTATTCTTAAAACCGTTTTCAGACAAACAAAATTTAATGAAGAAATAATGAAATCACTTCTGATTTCCTTTTTTAAAGATGTTGATGAATTATTCATAAAAATTTCTGATTCAATTGAAACCCAAAAGTATGATGAAGTCAAATTTCACATACATTCACTCAAAGGGTTAAGTGGAACAATAGGAACTATTAAACTTCACAAAGATCTAATTAAGACAGAAGCAATTTTGAAAAATTCTGATTATACTTCCCTTAACAATCAGTTAGCAATAATAAATGAGGATATATTCATGTCTAAAGAATTTTTATTAAAATTTAATTTTAACGAATTAATCCCATAGTTTGCATTATTAACATAAAATGTCATAAGTCTTTATATTTCCAAATACAATTTTCTTTATTTTAAATATTATCCAAACAATTTATTAGTGAAGTAAAATAATAAAATGTCACTATTGCAGTATATTTATAAAGAATAAAATGCTTTCCTATCATTAATAAAAACATTATCTTTGAGGGTTAATAAATATAATATGTGTAATAATTTAGAGATAAAATTAGAGGGAAAAGACAATTTTCAAGTTTACAATATTATATTGTTAATATCTGCATTATTTTTTTTACCTTATAGTCTATTTTTTCTGCTTACCGGATATAAATTTTATAGTTTACTAAACTTAGCATTAATTTTAGGAATAAGTTTGTTATTTTTTATTAACAAAAAGAGATATACTATTATATCGAATATATTACTGATCCTTTTAGTAAATACCGGAATAGTAATTAATATAATGATAACAGGAAAAGAATCCGGAGCTTATTTTGTTTTCTATACAGTGCTTATTTTTCCATTCATTCTTATTGATATGAAAAGGAAAATTGATGGCTATTTAGGACTTTTTATAACAATAGGGTTTCTTATATTCTATCAATTAGAGCATTCCGGACTACTTTTTGTTAAGAAATTATATGATAGTTATCATTTTATTATATTTTCTTATCATTTGTTTAGCTCTGCTGTATTAATTGCTATATCTCTATATTATGTATCTAAAAGAAATCTTAAAAAGCAAAATACAAATGCAAAGTTACTTGCAGATCAGAAAGAAGAGATGATAACAACATTGGGAAAATTAAATGAAGCTCAATATAGACTGGAAAGTTCTGAGAATAGATTTCATGATATAGCAGATAATTTTCCGGGAATAATCTATCAATGGTTTAAAAAATATACAGGAGAAGAAGGATTTAATTATATAACTGACTATAAACAGGATTTTCTTCCAATTAATAAAGAAGAGCTTTTTGAAAACATAAATAACTTCTATTCTATTATTGAACCTGAAGATGTAAGTTTTTTTAAGAAATCTTTCAAATATTCAATAATTACACGTAGTGAATTTAATATTGAATTCAGATTAAGATTAAAAACGAAATCTGCATACCCCAGATGGATTCAGTTAATATCAAGACCTGTCGAAACAAAAAACGGGCTCCTTTTCAATGGAATAGTTCTTGATATTACCGAAAAAAAATATGCTGAAACTAATATGATGAAATATTATAAAGAGATAGAAAATCTGAAATTAGCTCTTGATGAATCTGCAATAGTATCTACTACTGATTCTGATGGTAATATAATCTATGTTAATGATGCCTTTTGCAAAACATCTATGTTTTCTAAGGAAGAATTAATAGGTCAAAATCACCGTATAATTAAATCGGGTTATCATAAACCTGATTTTTTTGCTGAAATGTGGAAAATAATTAGCAGTGGGAAAATATGGCATGGAGAAATACTAAATAAGAATAAAGACGGAAGCTTATACTGGGTGCAGAGTACTATTGTTCCGCTTTTGGATGAACAGAATAAACCTGTACAATATACAGCAATAAGAGTTAATATAACTGCACAAAAAGAAATAGAAGAAAAACTAAGAAAACGTGAGAAAGAACTTCTGATTGCTAATGAAGCTGCAGAAATGGCAGTTAAAGCTAAATCGGATTTTCTTGCAACTATGAGTCATGAGATAAGAACGCCAATGAATGGAGTCATAGGAATGACAAGTCTTCTTCTTAATACAAAACTAAATGATGAACAAAAAGATTATATTGATACAATCAGGGTTAGCGGAGAAAATCTTTTGACTATTTTAAATGATATTTTGGATTTTTCTAAAATAGAAGCACATAGCATGAATTTAGAAATCCAGCCATTCAATATAACTACATGTATTGAAGAAGCAATAGAGTTATTTACTGCTGAAGCAATAATTAAAAATATTGAACTTATTTACTATATAGACAGGAACATTCCTGATATCGTTGAAGGTGATAATACAAGAATAAGACAAATAATTGTGAATCTATTGAGTAATGCTATAAAATTTACTGAAAGAGGTGAAATAGTAATTTATGCAAAAGAAATAAACAAAAATGAAAATTTTTCTGAAATTCAATTTTCTGTTAAAGATTCCGGTATCGGGATACAGGAAGAAAAAATACCTAATCTTTTTAAAGCCTTTTCTCAGGGTGATACAACGACCACAAGAAAACATGGAGGAACAGGTCTGGGACTTGCTATATGTCAAAGACTTGTTTCATTAATGAATGGAAATATTTGGGTTGAAACAATTGAAAATAAAGGCTCAACATTTCATTTTACTATCAATTTGAGAATCAATAAACTTGAACCTCAAAATACTATGAAAGGATTAAATTTACTTGAAGGGAAAAAGGCTTTGGTTTATTTTGAGAATGATGTTTTAGGATCAATTATTGGGAATAAATTGAGAAAATATAATATAAATCCATATATTCCTTCGAATATAAATGAATTTCACGAAAAAATTATATCAAAAGAAATATTTGATTTTGCTCTTATCGATTTAAAAAAGAATATTGATTGCCTGGCATTAGCAAAAAAAATTAAAGAAAACATTAAAATTCCTGTTATTATTGCAATTAATGCAGGGAAACAATCTGAATTCACTCCTTATAAATTTATTGATGATATTGTTACAAAACCTATAAGAAACAATCAACTACTTACCTCAATAATTAATTTATTTAATCCGAATACAGATGTTATCCATAAGCATCATGAAATCTTTAAGGAAGTTCAACCTGAAGACAAATTATCAAATATAATTCCTCTAAATATATTAGTTGCTGAAGACAATCTGATAAATCAGAAACTTATATTGAAAGTATTATCAAAACTTGGATATAAAGCTGATGTTGCAGGTAATGGTCTTGAAGCTGTAGAAGCTGTAGAAAGACAAAAATATGACCTTTTATTTATGGATGTTCAAATGCCTGATATGGATGGTTACGAAGCGACAGAAATAATAATCGATAAATTTGAGAAATCTCAAAGACCTGTTATAATAGCTATGACTGCAAATGCAATGCAGGGAGACAAAGAAATATGCCTTAAAGCAGGTATGGATGATTATATGAGTAAACCTATCAAACTTGAAGAAGTTAAAGATAAAATCATGAATTACACGAATTACAAATCAAATATTTAACCTTCAGTTAAATAACATTAACTTCCATTTCAATTTCAACATTAAATTTTTGATATACTGAATTCTGAATTTCTTTTGCAAGATTCAAAATATCAATTCCTCTGGCATTATTATAATTAACAAGAACAAGTGATTGTTTTTTATGAACTCCGGCATCCCCTATTCTATACCCTTTCCATCCACAGGTTTCAATTAACCAGGCAGCTGCAAGCTTTACTTCATTACTGGAGGCATTATCAAAACCCTTGATATCCGGATATTCCTTTTTTAATATCTCATACTTCTCACGACTAACCATAGGATTCTTAAAAAAACTACCTGCATTTCCCAATTCATTTGGATCAGGAAGTTTAGATTTTCTTACTCTTATTACGGCATCACGAATTAAATTAATTTCAGGATTATCTATTTCTGATTGTGCAAGTTCATTTTTCAAAGCTGAATAGCATATGTTTGGTTTAAATATCTTACTTAAAGTAAAATATACAGAAGTAATTATAAATTTATCTTTTAATTCTCTTTTAAATATGCTATCCCTGTAACCAAACATACATTCTTTATTTGAAAGAACTGATTGCTTACCTGTGTTAATATCAATAATTTCAACTGAATGAATAGTATCCTTTACTTCACTTCCAAAAGCTCCGATATTTTGAATAGGTGCACTACCGACATTTCCCGGAATATATGAAAGGTTTTCTAATCCGGAAAAATTATTTTTAACAGCAAATTCAACAAATTTATCCCATTCTTCCCCTGCATTAGCTTTAATCACAACATAACGATCATTATCTTCAATAATGTTTATTCCCTTAATATTCATTTTCACTACTATACCGGTAAAATTTCGGGTAAAAAGAATATTACTGCCACCTCCTATTATAAGCCTTTCTGAATTTCTGAATACATCATTAAAAAGAATATCATTTATATCATTATAATGATTTATTTCCGTATATAATCCGGAATATACATCCAGTCCGAATGTATTATGCTGTTTTAAAGATATATTTTGTTTAATTTCCATTTTAAATATCTTTAGGGTAACAAATAAAATGTTTCTGTACTTCTTTTGAAAGAACTGAAATGTTCAGGCAATCTGAAGCTAATGCAATGTCAATGGTCTCTTCATCTCTATACAATATATTTATCCTGTCGAGTTCAGAATCATAAGCATTGTTCTTTATAATATCTGTAAAAACAAGGTAATGAATTTCATCATCTTTCAATGAATATTTTTTTCTGGCGGTTTCTCTCTTTTGATTAATATAATCTTCTTCAAAAGGTTCATTCTTAATCTCTATTCGAAACAAATTCCTATTAATCAATCTATTGCTCAACATAGAAAGCATTCTATCTTCATGTTTACACCATGTTTTAATCCCCGACAACATATCACAATCATCAAGTAAGGCAAAATTATCCAATGCTGTATGATCATTTTCAAAATCTACATTATTTTACACATTAATTATTTTTAAATGTTTTGTGCTGATACTTTAAAGTCTTTGGAGTCTGGGAATTCTTTTTCCAGCAAGCTTCGAACCTATGAATATGATCATCCTCCGAAGACTTTACAGAC
>JAUZOY010000159.1 GCA_030706235.1 Bacteroidota bacterium
CTTGTATTTATTCATGCCTTTATTTTTAAATTTTTAAACTCATTTTTATTTTCAATTGAAAAAAAATAATTCGGTTTTTACTTTTTTTTTGAGAGTTATTTTATTGGATGATAACGGTTTATTTCTGCTTTAAGAGTTTCTGCATTTGTCTGTTTGTATTGTTCAGTTGAGCTGGTATATTTATGGCCTGCAAATGCTTGTACTAATCTCAGATCATGGCCGGATTTTAAAAGATTTGTAATTACGCTTTGTCTTATAGTTCCTGCAGTGACTTTCCTTCCCTTAAATAAGTCCCTGTAATTTCGGCTAATAAGTTTAATTATGTCTTCAGCTTTTAAAGGATTTCCTGTTTGGCCGATAATAAGTATATCTGTCCGGTTTTCCCCAAGTAATTTTGGTCTTATCAGATTGATATACCGGTAAAATATCATTATTTGCTGTGCTTTTAACTGTAAATACCTGCTGTTTCTTTTTGTGGTAGCTTTGATATTGATAATTCCTTTTGTAAGATTTATATCATTAACTGTGAGTATTTCTATGTCTCCCGGTTTTAACCCCTGATAAATTAATAAACTCATTAATACTTTATTCCTGAGATCAAGTTTTTCACTATAACTTTTTATTTCTAAAATAGATTCTAATTCTTCAGGAGAAAAAAGATCTTGTAATTGTATCGCTTTGTCCTTATTGTCTTTAAGTAAAATGGAACCTGCAGGATTGTCATTTCTGATTCCTGTATAACACAGATAATCATAGTATGCTTTTATACTGCCCAACATCCTTCCGATCGTTCTGGGGTTGCTGTATCTCATTCGTAATGAACCTATAAATTTCAAAATATCTTTGTAGCGGGCATTTTCAGCTCCGGGTAAATTACTTTTAAATATCTCTATTTCTCTTTTATAAGCTTTAACGGTTGCAGGAGTATAGCGGCTTTTTAAATAATCACTTAGCTCCATATTTTTAATTTAAAAATTTAAAAATTCAATAATTATCATTCCAATATAATTAGCACATTTTTAAATTGGTACATTTCTAAATTAATTTAAAAATCACAATTTAAAATTTGTTCTTTGCTTACTGATACATATACTTGGGTTGCTTCCAGATGTGTATGCCCTAAAAAATCTCTCACATATTCAACAGATAATCCATTTTCGAGCAGATGGGTTGCTATAGAATGCCTCAGATGATGCAGACTGGTTTCAGGTTTATTAATTTTGGTTCTTCCAAGGATATCTTTGAAGATTCTGTTTAAATTATTGCCTGTCATTCTATAACCTGTCCTGCTTATTATAAATGCTTCAGTGTCATGCAGATTTTTTATTATTTTTCTTTCCTTATTAAAATAATTTTCAATATCCTTTTTTACTTTTGGTGTTAGTGGAATGGCTCTCCTTTTTTGTCCTTTACCTTCTCTTACATACATCATTCCTGAGTTCAGATGTATGTCGTTTATGTTTAGTGATTCTGCTTCACTTCTTCTTAGTCCCAGAGAATAAAACAGATGAAGTATTACCTTTTCTTTTAATGTTTGGGTAGCCCCAAACAGTTCTTTGATTTCATTCTGTGTAAGAGGTTCCCTGCGTCTGGTCTTTGGACGTTTAAACTTCATTGCACTTATAGGATTGAAGTTAATTTGCTCTGTGATTTCAAGATATTTAAAGAATATCCTTAATGAATATATATAATGACTTATCATAATTTCACTCAAGCCTCCTTCTTTTCTTTTGTTTGGACGTATTTGAAGCCAATCGTAAAACATGTTTATATGTTGACTGTTTATCCACTGCAGTTCATCATTTAGATATTCATGTGTATCTTTTATAAATTCCAAAAACTCCCGGACATTATGTGGCAGGATATGCCTGCTTTTTTTACCATAGCCTAACTGGAACAAATACTCACGGAACTCTTCTATTATAGGCATTTAGGATTAAGGATTAAGGATTAAGGATTTCATTTATCATTCAGCATTCATAATTCATAATTTTTTTTACACCCCTTACTATGTGTTTATGGAACATGGAACACCAGTATTTAAAGTGTTTGTTTTTAATGTTTCCGGTGTTCCTGTGGCGTTCCGTAGTGTTCCAAGTTGATCAGAGAGGTGTTTTTTTATTTTTTCTCTCATAGCCTTGTAATCATCCCAGTAGCTAACTTTATATTTAAATCCCCTGTTTGCAAAACCAGACTGATTAATGTATTCCAGATGGGTAAGATCATTCAGATATCGATGCAGTTGGGTTTTACTTATGTTTAGCTCCTGACGTATTTCTCTTTGGGTAAATACGTAATTTCTGTAATTATCATTTGAAGTTTTGTGGATATAATCTTTAAGCTTTTCGTAAAATTGTCTGAGTGATCCGTCCAGTTCATCAATTTTGAGTACTATACTGTCAAACATTATTTCAATGGCTATTTCTACATCCTCAAAGGTAGATATCAGTTTGCCATGTTCATTTTTCTTTCTCTGATACTGGTTTATTAATGTTACCTGGTGAATAAAGATTTTAAACAGATCATTCAGACGGCGAAGTTTATGAGCTTCTTCCGGAAGGTGTATTTTGTCTGCAAATGGATTTACTACCGGTAAAGGTTTCAGTATTCTTACTACATTTTGTAGTTGTCTTTTTATTTCAAGTTCCTTATAAGTGTCTATTTTTCCTGCACTTTTAGCATTCTGATATGCAATAACTTTCATTGTCTGCTGCCTGCTTTCATCAACAGCTACCAAAAACATCCGGCTGATATTATCTTCATAAACAGTACCATCTGTAGTACATGCCATAGAAGCTATTGGTCCATGCACTATTTTCTGCTTTGAAGTTATTCTGCCGTTTTCTTCCTTTAAACTTGTACTGCTTATAAGTTCTCCGTTGCTTACCAGTTCCCTGTATGCATATTCTGCTTCTTCGCTCAGTCCGTCTACATCTTCAAGGCTTACCAGCTTGTTTTTAAGATAGTTTTCAGGATAATTATAAAAGCTTTTATCACTTACCCTTGTAAGTCTGACAACACTTTCAGGTGGCATGCAATCTGAGATAACTCTCAGTTGCCTGGTTTTGCCACTTCCTGAACTTCCCTGTATCAGTACATGCAAAGTTTCAGAAGTAATATGACTTACGGCAATGATAAACAAAAAAATGCGGTTTTTCTCTTCTCCAACTATTCCGGCATTCCCAATGAGTTCACCAATATTCTTTATCAGATTTGGTTTGTTTAGTATTTCCATTGTATTGTTTATCTCCAGTTGTGTCAGGGGGTAATTTGTTACCTGCATTGTCTGATCTACTGTTTTAGAGTATTCATTTTCCCTGTATTGTTCCAGAGATTCTGTCAGGCAGTAAATGTCTGTTTCAAGCAGATCCTTTCTTATTTGTAATTTTTCACTTACTTCAAAGCATAGTTTTTCAACTTGCTTGTCTTCATAAAGATCAATTTTATTGCGACTCTTGTTCCAGAGATTTGCTTCGTTACCAATACCCGAAGCTCCTTTCTTTTCAATTATAAGAGTCACTTTCATACTATCCGCCATTTTGCCAATGCCACCGGCACAATAGTAATTTGCTGATTCTGTCTTGTATGTAAGCTTATAAGGGTTGGAACTGTCAAAACCCAATTGTGTGCTTATATCCGTCAGCTTTTTTGCGCCTACATCCGTCAAAGGCTCAGGTTCATTCTGTACTTTTAATTCTGTTATATCTTCGACGCCACCAGGTTGTGTTTCCTTTTCACCCGAAAGAATATCTTTTCTATTATTGAAAAGTTGTGTCAAATCCTCTGGTTGATGTGCTACATAAAAACTGTTTATATCCTCTCCCTCGGGAAGTTCTATTCTTGTAACTTTCAACTTTTCAACTTTCAACTCCTGAGCGTAGCGAAGGGTTGCTTTCTCCCCGGAAGGGTCACTATCAAAAGCAAATATTATTTCATGCAACTCTTTTAGCTCTCTTATTGCTTCAAGATGTTCGGGTGTAAGCCCGTTAGTTCCATAACAAGCTAATATACTAATAACCATTTCATTTCCCTCGCCCTTCGGGAGAGGGATTAAGGGTGAGGGCATTTTCAATTTTTCACTTTCAACTAATAAGGTAGCTGCATCTATTATTGCTTCAGTAAGTATTAATATTTTGGTTTGTGGATCCGGATATCCGGGGTATAAACCTTGTCGGTTTTTAAGATAATAATGTTTTTGTTTTTCTGTGTTAAGGTTTGAAGTGTTCTGACTATCAAGGATACTTCTGAAATACAGACCGGTTACATGATTTGTTCGGTTGCGAAGAGCAAAAACAATACAGTTTTGTCCAAACGGATGGTATGATTTTATGGAACCATTATAATTTCTATTAATCAGTAATCCGACTTTCAGACAATTTTCTACCAGTGCATCATCTTTCTTATTACGATGAAATTCTCTTGAGTTAAATCCGATTTCAAGTGATTTTGTTACGGATTTTAAATCATTTTCTTTAACTAAGCCGCGTTTTTTCAGGTAATCCATTGCCGGACCACTTTTTCTTATAACTGATTTAAAGTAAGAAAACATTGTACCCAGAAATTCAATATCTGAAGAGCTGATTAATTGATTAGTTGATGAAGCAGTTTCTTCACGATTCACTATTAATTTTTCATTTTCCATTTTTAATTTTTGCCCTTCAGGCAAAGAGAACAGTTCTTCATTAATTCCTGCTATTTCCATCGCTTTTAGTATCGCTCTATGTTTTGCTTCATTTGCAGGTAGAAAATCAAAGTTTTCTTTATACATTACAAAATCAATAACATCTATGCTTTTGCTATTAGTTCGGCAGTTTGTGCTAAAACAATAACATGTTTGTGTATTAAAATACACTATCATTGATGGAGTTCTATCAGGATGAAAGGGACAATTTAAACGATTGTTCCTATCAGGTTTTAATCCGTAATGTTGCAAAACTGTTGATAATGATAAATAGCGTTTAATATCTGGTATTTCCATAAATTAAAATTGCAATTTATTTGTAAAATATACCTTATTAGCATGTTGATTTGTTTATTAATTCTCATTTATAGCCTATTTTAAGATCAAGATTATAAATTATATAAAATTTAAAATAATTTAATTATGAATGTTGCATGCTGATAAATAACTTATTACTGTAATTGTTAATGATAATATTAATAGTTGTTTTAAAGCGGCAAAAGTATATATTATTTACTAGATGTGAATAAATATTTATTCTTTTTTTCTTATTTTTAGTATAATTTTTATTATGTACCTTTGTGCTTACTAATGATTATTTGTTGATTTTATGACTTTTGGAGAAAAAATAACTTTACTTCGTAAACAGAAAAATCTGTCGCAAGTTGAACTTGCAGAGCAAGTTGGTATAACAAGAGATTCTATTGGAAAATATGAACGTAATGATATTGTCCCAACTATAGAAAAGGCAAAAAAGATGGCAGATTTATTAGGTGTTTCTCTTGATTATCTTGTAGATGAAAAAGAAATTTCTCCAATAGAAACAATCTTAGATAAGGATATGATATTTCGTATTAAGCAGATAAATAAATTGCCTGAAAAAGATCGTGATAAGATTCTTTCAATTGTTGATGCATTTATAAGGGATTATAATGCAAAACAAGCATATTCAGGTGTTTAATCTTTAATCTAATTTTATCATAAAATTCACTAATTTTGGCAGAAACAATTTGTCTGACACTTAGGCTATTAACCTAACAATTATCCGTAAGATACTGAGGCTTTTTTGGAAATATTTATCACAGAATATGCAGAGCATTTGATTATTATTTAGGCTTAAGAATATTTGAACATGGCTGCATCATAAAATAATAATTATTATTGCTACATTTTATAGCCTTCTCAATAAAAATAGTATTTAAATCATCGAACCGACCAATACCCTTATGTGTATTAATTGAGTCTTTTTTTGTTTTTAAATTTCTAATTCGATAAGTGATTTTTAGCGAATCTATTATATCATTAAACATATTTTCTGGCTTAGAACCAATGCAATAAAACATTTTATTATCTAATTTAAAAACTCCATAAAAATTATAGTCATAAAATGGAGATATATCAAGGGGATTAACAATAATTATATTAGATTCATTTTTCTTGCTTGAATATAAAAGAAAACCATAAGGATTTTTATTAAGAGAACTATCCAAATTACAATTATCTATAAGTACTTTTAAAGTACTTATCATACATGTATCAATATGATAAAAAGGTACATTTTTATAAACTTCTTTGAATTTTATACCGAAACCATCAGTTTTATCGTAATTTTTATCTTCATTTGATAATTTAATCGAATGACAGTTCCAGTGAATAGACGATAATATTAATATAATAAATACTATACTAATAGTTTTTTTATTTACCATTTTTCGGAGCATAAGGATCTATGTAAGTACTACCATTAAAAGGAGTATATTCACAACCGGGATTAGTTAAAATTCTAAAAACAGGCTTTTGATTACCCATTTCTAAAGCTCTTGCAAAACCAACGTCCCCCGATCTATTAGGGTCAACATCAATCGGAATCCATGAACCGGATGGGGTTTTACTTCCAGATGGATGATTATGATCATAACTTATTAGATTTTTCATCTTATAAGCTTCTACACAACTTGCATTACTACCAGTGCCATGACTTGTACCTATAGTATTTTGAATTTCCCCATTTTCCCCTTTAGAACTTGACTTTCCCCATTCTACATCAGTATTCTCATGAAGAAATTCAAATAAATAACCAGCTTGATCATTTTTAGGAACCTTCATAAAATCATAACTTACTGGTTCTCCGAATTTATCTTTTGTAGAACCTGTCTGTATATTATTCAGAACACCTTTATCAACAACAATAGAATTTTTTATATCACCTTTATCAAATTCCTCTTTATTATATAAAACATCGAAATTATCATTTGTTTTCTTTTCTAACTTTATATCACCATTTTTATTCACACTATAATCATCATCCAAATTGCCTAGAGGGTCAGAATTTAGTATAGGATTACCACTAAAAACAGCATAAGGACTTTGCCAAGGTCTCCTGACTGGGTCAGGATTCCATCTGATTGCTGCAGTTGCATCATATTCCCAAAACTCAGCGGTGTAGTGACTTCCGGTAATATTTGTTATTTCGTCACACTTTTGCATTCCATTAAACCCGAAACGATACTGATTAGCATTGTAATTCCTGCCAGGCATTATCATTCCGAAGGGGAGGTAGTCCTGACTACTAATTACATCGGCAACATAATAATCATATTTTCCGTCATTATCATCATCAATTCCGATCTTTCTATCACTTATAACAGTCAGCACATTACCCAGGTGATTAGTCAACTCATACTC
>JAUZOY010000016.1 GCA_030706235.1 Bacteroidota bacterium
AACTCAAGAATTTCCTGATTAAATCTTGTATGCAGAGAATCTGTAAAGAATTTACTTTGGAGAGGTTTTTTTGATGACCTTAATTGTATGCCATAATTTCCTATTTTTTTATTATCTGTAATATGGTTTATTTTTGAAACTTTTTGCTGATTATTCTTTTTCCTTTTTTTAGTTAATTCATCCTTAATATATTTTTTCAAATCGTTAATGTCATTTTCATTTACTTCTCCTTTATCCGGAATGTTAATAATTTCCGGGACACCAATGGTTTGAGGTTTTTTAGAAACAACATTAGAATCAGATTTTTCGGAAGTAATTTCATTTCTTTTTGTTACTGGTTTTTCTGCTGTTTTTAAATTTTCATTTGTTACATTATTAGTTGGTTTTATTTCAGTCAATTTTTTATTATCGGTTTTGTTTAAATCCTGATTCTGTATAGATTGCTGATTTAATGAATTTTTATCATTGCCTATATTCTGTGTATTAGTTTCTTTTTGTTCTTTAAGTTTACCTGCTGAATCGAATTTTTTAATATTCAGGTTACGTCCTTTTTCAACAATATAAAACATAATACTATATGTTTCGATATTGTTTGCAAGTTTGATATTAATATTATTTTGTAAATATTGGAATCTGTCTCCTAATGCAGCTTCATTTACCGAAATTGTATAAACTCCTTTTGGTAAGTACATTTCAAAATTTCCTGAATTATCTGTCAGTGTGTTGAAGCTTTTACCTGTTGAATCAGTTGCGTTAATTCTTATCCTTGAGACATTTATGTTGCCTTTTTCGGAAAATTTATCCCTTTGAAGTATTATCCCTCCGGTTAATTTTACACCTCTGTTCAGTGGTATAAATATTGTGTTGTTTTTATCTATATTCCTGATAACTTCTCTTCCGTCATACCAACCGTTATTATCAGACAGAGGAGCTGCTTTTATTGAATATTGTCCGGTAGGAATATTCAGGAATTTTGCTTTACCATCCGGACCTGTTATTAATTGATAAACTTTAGGCTCCTGATATATATCTGAATCTGATTTAATATTTGCAGGGCTTATATTTTTTATTGTTACTACCATATTTTCTACTCCGCTTTCATTTGATTCTTTTATATTATTACCATTTAAATCTTTGAAAATAATAATTTCAATATCATGGTATTTTTTTAAAGATAGAGGTATTCTAATTTCTTTTTTTAATCCCAATCCAATTTCATACATTGAAGTTGAGGTTGAGACATTTGCATTTTCCAGTGGTATAGAAATATTTGAAAGATCAAACTGACGATTGTATGAGAAATAATTATACAATCCATAGAAACTGAATCTGAAACCTGATCTTGTGTAATAGAATAATTCAGCTCTTAAATTTGCCTGATTTCGCTTGTCAATAATCATATAACGGTAATTACCTGATAATTGCAGCAACATTTTATTTTGATTAAACCAGTAATTATAATTACTTAATATAAATATTGACTGAGGGTTATTCCTGTCTATAACAAAATTATACTGATCCATTGACTGGTATGGTCCATAATTATATCGAATACTTGTCAGAAGTGATTTATAATGAAGATTTACCCTGACTTCAGTTACAAAGAAATTCGGAATATCTTTCATTTGTATTGTCGGATCCAGATTATAGCATCCCCAGGCTTTAATGTAACCTGATATTATATTAGCGCTGAATCTTAAAATATTCATTTGCTGAGGCCTGTAATCAAAACCAAGGTATTTCCCTTCAGTATTTAAAATATATGTAAGAGATTTGCTGTATAGTGTATATAGGTTTATATTTGAACCTATTGTGTTAATGTTTACTCCTAATTTAATGTTTTGCTGTGTTTGCTGGTATGTGTTCAAAATACTTACTCTATCGTAATTGTAATGCGAAAAATTACCATATAATGAATATTTATTATTGAATTTGTAATTGGAATATGCTACTATAGATCTGCTTCCCATCCCCAATACATAATTTTTTGAAATGTAAAATCCATTTATACCATAATTAAGTTTTTTATAAAAACCCCTATAATTCATATTTAATCTGTACCCCAGTGTATAATTATTATTTGGTAAGAGGTAATTATTTAAATTACTTAATCCTCCACCAAACCCTATATACTGAGTTCTTGAAATCTTCATGCTTGCTGTAGAATAAAGAAGGTCTGTTGTAGTTTTGTTCAAATCGTTTGTAACTCTGGTCACAAAACTCGAGATTTGAAACTTAGATGTTACATATGTGTGGAAAAATGATATTCCGTATAAGTTGGGGTTGTTTAAATTAAAAAATGGTTGGTTCATTAGTAGAATGCCAAAAGTGTGATTTTTATATCTGTATGTCCCTTTAATTCCAGGACCATATATTATTGAACCACTTACATCAGGTGAAAGACTTGATCCAACTTCTATACTCCATTTTGGTGTAATATAGCCTAAATAATGCTGTGTACCCAAAAAAGTCTTTGCTTTTATATAATTTGATGTAAAATATGAATTTAACCTGTATTCAAGAAATCTGTCTTTTTCTAAATCCGTAGTGCCATAAATTTCAACAGATTGGTATGTGTTTTCTGATAGTATTCCATATGTATTCAACTCAAAAGTGAATGGCATATAAGAATAACCAAAACTATTTAATCTGTATTCATGTTTTAATTTTATAAAACTTATAGATCCTGACCAGTATTTTGATTTTGGCCTGGTTAAATCCTGCACAAAAACTTTCAAAATGTATTTTTCTTCTTCAGTAACTGTATTTTTATCAGTGTAATATTGCTCCCCAACAATGATTGAGTTCTTTTTAAAAATTTTAGCATAAAGGATTATTGTTGTGTCTGTTCCAATAGGAAGAAATATGTTTTTGTTATAACTTCCTGTTTCTTTGCCCGAAGAATCACAAAGTAAAAGGGCTCTTTCAGAATTTATTGTAATATTAACATTTTCATCAGAATTGCCTTTGTTTTGAAGTCTTAGAGAAAATGGAGCAATGTTATTATTATTTTTAAATATGACTTTGTTTAAAGGTAAATCAGCTGTCCATAATGAAACTGAATTTACATTAATATACCAGATAGAACTTCCTACTATTACATTTGATTCGGTTGTTAGAAATGCATTAACAACATAATTTGTAGATCCTTTGGATTGTTTGTCAGGGAGTATCCTTACAGGGAAAAAAGCAGAATCTCCTGCTTCCAACCGGAATGTTCTTTCTGTTTTGCCTAATGCATTCCATCCAAAAGGTATTGATAATTCTGAAATTAGATTTTGTGCATTATCTGTATTGTTTACAATTTTTAAAACGTTTGAAGCAACTTCTTCAATTCCTTGTTTAGTTGATGTATTTATGAAACTAAATTGTATTCCACGATTCTTACCGTTTCCATTCTGTGAGTACACATAACCATAACTTATAAGTATAACAAAAAGGAATACAGTTTTTAACTTCATTAACTTAAATTGTATAATTCTCGCGTACAATATTACAATAATTTTTAATACATTAATAGTTTTAATTAAAAAATATTAATTTTTAAATATCTTAGTTCTACCAGTTGACACCATCAACCAAAGTAACTGTGCCTCGTTTTTCAAAATATTCTTCTTTTGAATTTTTAATTTTAATGTAATACATATAAACACCAATTGATGCTGGTTTCCCGTTAATTTTACCATCCCAACCTATATCAGGATTTGTACTCTGAAAAACCTGTTGTCCCCACCTGTTTAATATAATAAACAGATAATCTACTTTATCTACATATACCGTTACAGGTTTAAATATTGAATTTATCCCCTGGGGTACGAATGCATTTGGTACATATATTTTTGCTGACTGTTCTGCACATCCAATATTGGAATAACTTGAATCCGTGAAATTATATATGTTCCCTGTTCCTTCAATTGCTTTGACATAATAACAGAACTTACCTTCTCCTTTTAAAAGACCTGAGATATCATCTGTATAATTATTATTGTCATATGATGGATTAATAGTCGCAATAGGATTTATATCAAAAACTCCATCAATCGACCTGAAAATCTGATATTTCCCCGTTTCTCCAGACCATCCCTCAAAGTTATTCCATTTAATAGTATTTGTCCAGTTGCTAACAGCTTCTGCTTCAAGATATATAGTGTGTACAATATTGGAAGTCTGAGCAAGAAAACCACAACTGTCGTATGATTCAGCTTTGTAATAATAGCTTTGTTTGTCTGCTTTTGCTTTAGTATCTGTGAAAATAAGAATAGATTTTTTTTGCGATACTATTGTCCCTATTACTTTATATTTATTTGTTGTGGCATCAGTACGATAAATTCTGTAATATTTAACATGTGCAACAGAATCTACATAAATCACTAGTTTTACCTGGTTATCCTGTGTAACAGTGGCTTGTTTAATATAAAGAAATTTAGGAGAACTTGGCAGATCAGCTTTTACTGAAATTATATTTGACATTGAAGTTTCTGTATACCCGGGATTAAATGCCTTTATAAAATATTTATATGTATGTCCCTGTTCAATTGTAGTATGATTATAAATTGTATCTGATAATAAGGTACTTAATATTTTATAAGGACTGTTATTATCGCTGTACCAGATTTCGTAACCTGCTAATCCTCCCGGCATATTTATAAATCCCGACCATTTTAATGTGTTTTGTTCATTGCATACATTTATGGAATCGGAAAGATAAATAGTATTAACAGTTGCGCTAAAGGCTTGGTTGCCATTTTCTTCGCTGGGATGCCCACAGCTATCCTTAGCAATTATACAATATTTTTCGGAAGCCTTTCCGGGGTTTGATTTCGGATCTTTATATATTGTATCGTTTATACCATATAAAGTATCAATAGGATTCTGAATGGTTATATTATTTATTTTATCAAAATGATAAACTATATATGATTTAGTGTCCTTTGCTGAATTTGGTTTCCATATTAAAATTACTTTTCCGTCAGTACTATCTACAGTTGGTGCTTTAATCTGAGGTTTGTCCGGACCAATAAGATCCTGGAATAATTTGCCGTCAGTATTTGATGTTGAGAAACAACCATTAGGTAAATAATATTTAATCTGATAATTTATATCAGCTTTGCAAACTGAAATAATGTCATTAAAATTTGTATTAATTGTTGAATCTGCTAATGTCCAGATCCCTGAAGGATATTCACGATATATTTTATACATAGGAGAATAACTATCGAAATTTCCCTGTGTCCATGAAAGACCAGCTTTCCCGGGGTTGGAATTTGATACATTAAGTATTATGTTGTGTAGAGTATCGGATGGTTGTGATAGAAAATTATTATAGCATGCCGATCGTGTTATTATATAAAAGTATGCTGTATCTTTTTTTGACTTAAGTGATTTGTATGTGTAACCTGTAGTATTATAATTGAATATACTGTCAATTAATTTAAAAGGCCCTTGATTATCTTTTGAAAAATAGATCAGGTATGAGTTAAAACTATTGTTTGTATCGACCGGCGGAACCCAATTCAGAATTATCTGATTTGAAGTGTCAGTTGAAATGCATGTTAACTTCGGCGCTATAAGAATAGGTTTGGGTAGTACAACAATTTTTACACTAGATATTGTTCTTGCAGGTACCGGACAATAATCATCCTGGATATTAAAAACAAAATTATATGAAGTGGGTACAAAATCACCTTTGATATTTTTGGAAATATGATCACACGTAGTTTGCCATCTGAATTTTGTTCCGGTTACAGATGGATTGATTGCCGGAGGAGGAGGCGTAAGTGTTGCACAAGGTGGATTATTACATCCGTTTATATCATCTGTAAAATTATTTCCAAACTGACTTCCTGATGCATAAATACTGATATTTTGCGGAATACTGTTTGTTGAATCACTATCCTGGCCTTTAATGTCAAATTGTACCAGTTCTCCAGCATAAACTGTATCAATAAATGATTTCGGATTTGTTGCTGGGTAAGGAAATGGTGGAGTAACTACAGGAGGATTATTTTTACTGCAGTTTTTGAAAATCAGTTGAATTTCTCTGTAAACTTCTGAAATTAAAATACCATTTCTGAAAGATTCAACTTTAACTACTGATAGAAAATATCCCTGTGTGTTGTTCTTGTTTAAAGTTATTGTTCCTGAAGAAGGACTAATTATTGCAGGAGCATTGGGGTCAGTAAAAGGTTTATCAAAACTGTATGGATTATTGTATATTAAAGGAACTTCAGTGTAAGTATTTCCTGAAAATGCATCCAGTGGTTTTCCCCATGAATATACAAGAGAATCATTATCCTTATCATATGCATTCATATTATATTGATAAGGGTTGCCGGTACAAATAATATTCAATGGCTCTTCAAGAAAAGTAGGGGATGAGTCAAAACATTTATCTTCCGTAAGATTATTGTAAGGTAAAATTTTAGCTCTTAAAGTTATTCCGGTTTTGCTCGGATCTATGATAACATTTTGTGAAGGGTTAACTGCATTATTTGTATCCCTTGTGCTTCCTACCCAGGTTATTATCCATCCTTCAGGCGGAGGAATGCCTGACAGCAAGATAGAATCTGATTCAAAAAAATATTCCTCAACTGCTCCTTTTAATGGTTTATTTGTATTGCAGGTAATTGAAGGTCCTGAAGGATTACAAACGGGCGAAATTTCACGAGAAAATGTCTTCTTAATATTAAATTGATTAAAATCACCTTTCAGAGGGTAATTAAATATAGTTATTTTATCACTGTCCTGATAATTTCCATTCCCGGAACAGTCTTTGTATAAGTTTACATGAAATTTATAATAACCATTCGAAAGACATTCCCATGTAATTTCACCTCCCATTATATGAGAGGCAAAAGAATACGAAGCAATAAACAATAAAGGTATTGCAAGTATTTTTTTTATGGAAATATTGTTAATTAGCAACAATTTTTCTGCTGTATTTTAAGCATTAATAACAATCTATAACAAAATTTATTGTCAGCTTTATCTGTCATTTAAAATTTTTTTCAGACTTTTACGGTTTATTTGAAAAATAAAACATAAAAAAAATAATTTTGGCATAAATACGATTCATATATGAAATGGTTCGCAAAATATTTAACAATTACGTTTATAATATCAAGCATAGGAATGGTTAAGTCACAGGAAATCAAAAGAGGAGGCATAGATCAGGAATTATTAAAAGAGTTGAAAAATTCTTTTAATAAAGATGGAAAAACAAAAGCAATAATAAATGCTGCTACAAATATTGACCCGAAAAATCTGATGCTAAACAGGGAAAATATTGGAAAAACTGATCATTTCTTTTCAAATCAGGTAAAGGTTAAAGGAATTACTAATCAAAAATCTTCAGGAAGGTGTTGGCTATTTACCAGTTTGAATGTTTTCAGACCAAAAGTAATTGAGAAATTAGGACTTGAAGACTTTGAATTTTCTCAGAATTATTTGTTTTTTTATGATTTGCTTGAAAAAGCAAATTTATTTCTTGAAGGAGTTATTGCAACAAAAAATAAAGACATGGATGATAAAACTGTTGAATGGCTGTTTAAAAATCCTATCGGAGATGGAGGTCAATGGAGTATGTTTGCTGATATCGGAGAAAAATATGGATTGGTTCCTAAAAGTGTAATGGCTGAAACTTTTAATAGTGATAATACTTCAGTTATGAATTCTGTACTTTCCAGAAAACTAAGAGAGGATGGACTGGAAATTAGGGATATGTATACCCCAAAAGTCAAAGAGGAAAAATTTTATAAAAGAAAAGTGGAAATGCTTTCAGAAATCTATAGAATATTGGTTATTAGTTTAGGTGAACCTCCTGAAGAATTTACATGGAGATATAAAACCAAGGATGGAAAATTGAGCGAGCCAAAAAAATTTACTCCCAAATCTTTTTATAAGGAAGTTGTCGGTGTGAATCTGAAAGATTATATAATGTTGATGAACGACCCTACCAGAGAATACTATAAAATTTATGAAGTCGAATTTGACAGAGATATGTATGACGGACAAAACTGGAAATATATCAATCTCCCTATGGATGATATTAAGCAGATTGCTAAAAGTTCAATATTAGGAAATGATGCAATGTATTTTTCATGTGATGTTGGTAAACAATTAAATACAAATGACGGGTATCTTGATTTGAATAATTATGATTATGAATCACTTTATGGAGTAAAATTCGGTATGAATAAAACTAAAAGAATAAAAACTTTTGACAGCGGTTCATCTCATGGTATGACTTTGGTCGGAGTAGATTTAGACAAGGATGGATCAATTCTGAAATGGCAGGTTGAAAACAGCTGGGGAGCTGATAAGGGTAATAAAGGTTATCTGACAATGACAGATAAATGGTTTGATGAATATATGTTCAGGTTAGTAGTTTTTAAAAAATATATTCCTGAAAAAATATTGGATATATTGAAGCAGAAACCAATATTGCTTCCTCCATGGGATCCGATGTTTATGAGTGAAGAATAGATAATTTAATTGGGAATTGAAAATTAATAATGGAGGAATCTGAATTAAAAATTAAAAAGAGTTGAAATAAATATTAGAATTGTGTAAATAATTAAAATTATGATGAAAAAAGAAATATACATTTTTATAATCTTTGTATTCTGTCTTTTTGGTAATTTTTCATATAGTCAGGAAACGCAGACAAAAATTACCAAATCAACAAAAATTGAATGGGTCAATGGTAAAAAATATTATCTTCATACAGTAGAAAAAGGCCAGTATCTCTCAATGATTGCTAAAGCTTATGGCGTTAAACTGGATGATTTAAAAGCTGCAAATCCTGATATAGATGAAAAATTACATATTGATCAGGTATTGCGTGTGCCGGCAATAAAAGAAAATGAGTCTAAGAATGAAGATAAACAGGAAAGCAAAACAGATAAATATGTTTTACATAAAGTTGAAAAAGGAGAAACTTTATATGCCATTAAGAAAAAATATGGTGTTTCTGTAGATGATATAATGTTTATAAATCCGGAACTGGTTGATGGTCTGAAAGTAGGACAAACAATAAAAATTCCAAACGTCACTAAAGAAGCTGATAAAATTCAGGCTAAGGAAAATACACCTAAAACCTCAAAGGCGATTTCTGAAGTAAAAAAGAAAGAAACAAAAGTTACAGATACTGGAATTAATAAGGAAGTAGTAACTGAAACTAAAAAAACAGAAAGTAAAATAAAAACAAAAGTAAAAGCAGAGGATAGCAATGAAGAAAGTGAAGTATCCGCAGAAAAACATAATGCCAAAGCAACATGCGAAATTCCACGTCTTCTTAATAGTTACAATATAGCTTTAATGATTCCTCTTTATTTAGATGATATTGATTCGAATAACTTCTCTTCAAAGAGCGAAAGAAAAAATATTGAAACATCTAAATCATTTACATATCTTGGATTTTATGAAGGTGCTATGATAGCTGTAGATTCATTAAAAAAGCAAGGTATTACTGCCAAAATTCATGTATATGATGTAAATGAAGATACAACAGAACTTAGAAAAATACTGAAAAAACCTGAAATGAGTAAGATGAATTTAATTATTGGTCCTTTTCATAGTAAAAGTTTTAATCAGGTATCTAAATATGCAAAAAGTCATAAAATTAATATTGTTTCTCCTGTAACATCTGAAAATATTTCTGTTGAAGGAAATTCTAATATTTTTAAAACTGTACCATCTACAAAAACTCAATTGGATGAAGTGGCTGAATATATTGCTAATAATTATAAATCTGACAATATTATTCTTGTTCACAATAACAACGAAAAGGAGAAAAAAATGGTCAGAGAATTTAAAACCAAAATACATAATTTAAAAGCTCAAAAGGGATATAATTTGTCTTTGTTGGAGTATTCTTATAATCTTAAAGGTATAAATGGACTTGCAAACGAATTGTCAGTATCAAAAGAAAATATTATTGTAACTTTTGTTAGCGGTGAGGCTTTTGTTGGCAATTATATCAGAAAATTAAATGATTTATCTGATAAATACAAAATTACTCTGTTCGGATTACCTATGTGGAAAAATTATGAAAATATAGATGATACTTACATTAATAATCTTAAACTTCATTTGTTCTCCACTTCATTCGTAAATTACGAAGATCCGGATGTTAATAAATTCTTGAAAGTATACAGAGAAAAATATAAGACAGAACCTGATAAATATGCTTTCCAGGGATTTGATGTTACATACTTGTTTTTGAAAGCATTGAAGGAATATGGAACAACATTTGATAAATGTATTTCTAATGTGAAATTCAATCCTACTCAAACATTATATCGTTTCGATAGCAATCAAAATAGCGGTTACGAAAATGCTTACGTTACTATTTTTAAACACGAAGGTTACAAATATGTTCCTGTAAATAGATAATTGTTACTCAGGGTGACCTGGAGATCACAATGCCTATCTCTCCTGCTGGATAGAGGTTGGTGGTGAGGGCTAATTTATTTATAAGTTGTCAGATAAACTTCGTTTCCGTCAAAATATGCATAGGAAAAATTATTAAACCAGTCACCTGTGTTTATATAACGTGACTTCTCATTTATTTTTATATCAAGTGGCAGATGCCTGTGTCCAAAAATGAAATAATTATATTCTTCTTTTTTTAATATTGATTTGGCAAAAGATAACAGACGTTCTTTTTCTTCACTTTCAAATATCTCATCATTATTTGCAATTCTGCTGCGTTTTGACCAGAAATTTGCAATGGGAATGGAAATATCCGGATGTATCCAGGAAAAAAGAAACTGACATATAGGGTTGGCAAATATTATCTTAATAAATTTATAACCGTAATCTTTGGGACCAAGCCCATCCCCATGTCCTATAAAAAACTTTTTATTATTAAATGTACATGTGATTGGCTCCCTGTACATTTTAAAATTTAATTCTTTCTCAAAATAATCAAAAACCCACATGTCATGATTGCCGGTAAAATAATGTATTATAATGCCTGAATCAGATAACTCAGCTAATTTCCCCAGAAACCGTGTATAACCTTTAGGTATTACTTTTTTATATTCAAACCAGAAATCAAAAACATCTCCAAGTATATATATTTCATCAGCATCATTTTTTATCGCTTCAAGCCATTCAACCGCTTTTTTTTCCCTGAGCATACTACTTTCATAATCAGGAATGCCGAAATGAAAATCAGATATAAAATATTTTCTTTTTGTATTTGTCAAATTAATCTTTGTTTGAAAATTAACGCAAAGGTATTTAATAATTTGAAAATATTTAAACCCTTTAAGCAAAATCCTGCTGTATTTGAATAATTAATTTAAAAATAGTTAAAGGTTGATAATTTATTAATTAGAAAATGGATTAAATAGGTGCGTAGCAGCATAATATGTGTGCCTGGCATGTTCTTTAACTTGAGAGTGAAAGTCTCTTACGAGCCTTTATAGCGGGAATCGTTAGCCAAAGGCAAGGGTGTCCGTCGTGAGACGGAATCTGAAAGAAGCCGGCGGCAAAACTCCGGTCTGACGAACAGAAACCGGATATAAGGCGGGGATAAGCGGAAGAGTTTGCATATGAAAACAAAGTCCAAAGCTATACGAAAGTTATCCACGTAAATCCGGCAGATATATGGAGTGACGGTTAAAGGACTTACCCGGGGAGACCTGTCGGACAAGCTGGTGATTAACCAGCAACCCACCTAATAATAGGTGATTTAACTGACAGGAGTCAGCAGAAGCCATAGTAGGTTGCATTTGGAACTGAAGGGCTGAACGTTAAACGGTTAATAATTTTGAATGATTAAAAGTAATGCGCGAGAAAAAGCAGAAATATCAGCTATGCAGCTTACAGAATGGTAGGGTAATACTTTTTCTATAAATATTATGCTGCTACGCAGCTGAATACAGATGATCTTGTATCGGCAGGAATAACGGATAGAATAATGCGAAACAAAATTACAAGATAAATTAAGTTGAAAGTTAGTATTATGAAATTAAAAAAGTGCGAAGCACCGGGAATATTTATAGAATGAGATGATAACAGATTTCTATAAGGTTCGAGGTAACGTAATATAAATATTTGGGTATTCGAATGCTAAAAATCAACCCAAGGTCGACCCAAGGTCAAGGCAAAGTCAACTCAAGGTTAAGGTTAATGTTAAATATATTCATAAAAAGTAAATTATTTAATAACTGTTTGATAATATAAATCCTAAGCAATTTACTTAGTTAGTATTTATAGGTACATATTGTATAGAAATAAAAATTGGTGGTTTATGGTAATAAATAATCAATTCGTTTCTTAATGGCAACCTTTGATTATATTTATTGTCTATTGATTGTTTTTTATGTTTTAAAAAATATTTTTAATGATTGTTTGATAATCAGCGAATAAAAAAAAAATTAAAAAAAAATTTTAGTTTTTAAAATAATTATTATTAATATTGTCACAAATTTTATCAGTTTAATTAGTAATAAGACTTATTTTGACAGAAAAACTGTGATTGTTCGTGTATAAATAGAATCAGAAATGCAAATAGTCAAGTCGTTTTTTAATATTGAATTGTTTAATACTATATATATATTCTCAACCTATATTTTAACCTTAAATTAATAATTATGAAAAATAATACTAATTTATCTTTTAATTTTAATCATATGAAAAAAATTACGGATTTGTTGATGAATAAAAAAGGAATGATAATAATATTATTCCTTTTTTTATTGGTAAGTTTTAATGTTCAGAGATCAAATGCTCAGGTGTTGAGTGTTGATTTGGGTGCGGATTTAAATTTTTGTTATCCTCAGTCAACAAACATTAATGCAAATGTAACCGGCGGAATGCCTCCATATCAATATTCATGGAGTACAAGTCCATATGATGTATCTTCAAATATATCGGTATATCCGAGTCAGACGATTACTTATACGGTTACGGTAACTGACAATGTTTTCAATACTGCAACAGATCAGGTTGTAGTACAGGTGCAAAACTTACCCCCGGTATCTATAGATAATGTGAATAATAATGTATGTAAAGGTCAATCAATTACTTTGACAGCAAGAGGAGTAGATAAATACAACTGGAGTACAGGAGATAGTGTTTCAACAATAAATGTGACACCTGTATATTCACAATCTTATTACGTAACAGGAACACTTCTAAATGGCTGTATCAGTAATGCAAGTATCTGGGTAAATGTAATAGATGTGCCAAATGTTTTTGCAGGAAATGATCGTACCTTATGTTCCGGAGATAATCTTTATATGGATGGAGTTTCTGCAACATATCAGGATTCTGTAAAATGGTCTACAACCGGTACCGGGTATTTTGGATATCCGAATTATTTGTATACATATTATCAACCGAGTTATACAGACTCTATGAATGGATCATTTAAACTGATACTAACAGCTTTTGGTCAGTGTGGAATTTCAAAAGATACAGCAACAATAACATTAGCTCCGTCACCGACTGCTTATGTGGGGCCTTATGCTACAATATGTTTCCCTCAGGATTCATTTTTAATATCATCTTCGGTAATTAAAAATCAGGATTCTCTTATATGGTCAACAAATGGTTCGGGATATTTTGATAACCCTAAAGCGATTCACCCAACATATTATTTTTCTGCAACAGATAAAAATAATGGTTATGTAAACCTGTTTTTACAGGTTTACAGAGGTACATGTACTAAATGGAGTAATGTATCAATAAGTATTAATAAGGGAACAAAAATAAATGCCGACAGATATTATTCTATTTGTTCAGGTGAAGATTTTAATTTTAGTAATGTATGGACAAGTAATGCAGATTCAATAAAATGGACAACATTAGGAAGTGGGTATTTTGGGAATCAATATATGCCTAATACATATTATCATCCAAGCTCTTCAGACTCAGCGAATGGAACTGTAAATTTATTTTTAACAGCAAAAGGGTATTGTGGAATAGCAAAAGATACAATAACTTTGAATATCAATCCGGCACCGGTTGCAATAATGGAATTGAATAAGCATATATGTAATACACAGGATTCATTATTGCTGATTAATACAAATATTGCAAATGAAGATTCAATATACTGGATAACTTCAGGAGGGGGTTATTTTAACGATCCTAATGCTAAACATCCGGTATATTATCTGTCAAGCCAGGATAAATACTATGGATATATATACCTTAATCTATATGTAACAAAAGGTAATTGTACAATTAACAGAACTATGAATCTTTCAATAAACGGAACTCCTTATGTAAATGCAGGAATGGATAAAACAATTTGTACCGGCCAGAGCTTTTATACTTATGGAAGTTATCCAAATACCAGCAATTCAATAGATTCATTGAGATGGACAACAACAGGAAACGGATATTTTTATAATCCTAATCAATTATATACAGACTATTATCCAACTCCATCTGATTCTGCAAATGGTTCTGTTAAATTGATTTTAACAGGATTTGGTTGCGGAGCCGGCAGAGATACTATGAATTTAACATTCAGTCCGGCGCCATTGGCAAATGCCGGTCCTGATGCAAATATATGCCCGAATCAAAATTCTTACACTCTTTCGTTATCCAACTTTGCAAATCAGGATTCTCTAATATGGTCAACAAATGGTTCAGGATATTTTGATAATCCTAATTCTAATCATCCAACATATTATTTGTCTGCTATGGATAAATCATGGGGAAATGTAATTCTTTCTGCTCATGCTATAAAAGGAAATTGTACCTTACAGGATGATATGATGCTACAAATTAATAAAGTATTTGCAGGAACCAATACTTCAATTTGTTCAGGACAGGATTTTTACCAGTACGATGCAAATGCATTTAATTCTGATTCAGTAAAATGGTCAACTACCGGAACAGGTTATTTCTATAATCCAAATCAAATATATACAAGCTATCATCCAGGTTCTTCAGATTCTGCTAACGGATCAGTAGATTTAATTTTAACTGCATATCAAACCTGCGGAATATTTAAAGATACTATGAAACTATCTATAAGTCCGGCTCCTACAGCAAACATAAATTATCAGGCATCAGTTTGCTCAACTCAGGATACTTATACTTTTCTGTCCGCAGATATAGAAAATCAGGATTCAGTACGTTGGAGCTCTTATGGAAATGGTTATTTTGATAACCCAACCTCAATACACCCTACTTATTATATTTCTGCATCTGATAAAAGTATGGGATATGTGAATTTGAATGTACAGATATATAAAGGAAGTTGTGTTTTATGGAGAAATGTGATGTTACGTATTTATAATAATCCGGTTGTTGAAGCTGGTGCAGATTATACTATTGCAGCAGGAGATAACTTCTACACAAATAATGTTATTTCAAATAATGTTGATTCTGTGAAATGGACTACTACCGGAAACGGATATTTTTCAAATCCTGGATATCTTTACACATCTTATTTTTCAGATTTATCGGATACTCTTAATGGTAATGTAAAACTAATATTGACCGGTTACAGTCCTTGTGGGATAACAAAAGATACAATGACATTATCAATAAATAAACCTTCAATTGTATTCGCAGGAAAAGATGCTTATATATGTGAAACACAAAACACATTTACTTTAGCACAATCTAATGTAACTGATGCCGACTCTCTTATCTGGACAACATCAGGAACAGGATATTTTAATAACCCAAGAATTCTTCATCCTGTTTATAATATTATGACAAGTGATAAATCTATGGGTTATGTATATTTTACACTCACAGCTTATAAAGCTGGTAATATGAAAACCAGTTATATGTATCTGAATTTTGACAAAGTACCTTCAGCATATGCAGGAACAGGAGCTTCTATATGTGTAGGAAATTATTTTACAACTTATGGAGCCTCAGCATCAAATTTCAAATCCGTCAACTGGATGCTTATGGGCGGTATCGGAACTTTAAATAAACCGGATACAATCCGGACAACTTTTACTTCTTCAGCTCCCGGAACATCTAAACTTGTTCTTATTGCATATGGTGGAGCATGTGGTATTGCAAAAGACTCTATATTAATAAATGTAAATTCAGGCGTGACAGCAAATGCAGGTACTGATGCTAACATCTGTGAAAACCAAAATACTTTTGTTTTAGCTTCTGCTAACGCTGCAGGTCAGGATTCTATCAACTGGATTACATCAGGTACCGGTAATTTTAATAATCCTCATATAATAAATCCTGTTTATAATGTTGGAGTAAATGACAAAACAATAAATTTAGGAAAAATTTATCTGGTAATGGAAACTCATAGTGCCGGATGTGGATTTATAAGAGATACTATGGTTTTAAAAATTAATCTTAATCCAAATGTTATAATAAACGCATCAAAACCTTCTTTATGTTTGGGCGCAACAGATACACTTTTTGCAAATGGAGCAGCTTCATATGTGTGGAACAGTACTTTAGGTTCAGGAAATATAAAAACCGTATCTCCAACTGTAAATACTTCTTATACTGTAACAGGAACTTCCCCTGTCGGTTGTTCAAACATTGCAAATTTTGTTGTTAATGTAATTCCTAAGCCAACAGTAACTGCAAATGTTAATTTAAATTCTGTATGTGTTGGTTCTCCTGTAATATTTAATGGAGATGGTGCTAATTCATATATCTGGGATAATGGTGTAAACGACGGAATAGAATATACTCCAACAATCTCTAATACATATATCGTTACTGGAACTGATATTAACGGCTGTAAAAATACTGCCCAGGTAGCGGTTGCAGTAAATCCTTTGCCAAATGTAATTGCAAATGCAACAGTAAATACGATATGTTATGGTTCAAATACAACACTCACAGGAGCAGGGGCAGTAAGTTATTCATGGAATAACGGAGTAATTGATGGATTACCTATAGCACCTTTGACTTCAACAGTATATACTGTAACAGGAACTGATGCTAATGGCTGTAAAAGTACATCAGGTATTACTATAACTGTTAATCCTAAACCTTCAATTTATGCTTATGCTGTTAAACCTTCAATATGTACAGGAAATGCTGACACTCTTATTGTAACAGGGGCTTCAAATTATTTCTGGAATAGCGGATGTTCAGATAATACATGTATTGTATATCCTGCTACATCTACAAGTTATACTGTTACAGGAACTTCAGCATACGGTTGTACTAATACAGCCACAGCATTTGTAACAGTAAATACAGCTCCGATGATAAGTGCAGGTAAAGACACAATTATTTGTAAAGGAAATTCTGTAAGTCTTTTCGCTACAGGTGGTAATTCATATATGTGGAACAACGGAAGTATTATGAATTATAATTTTGTTAGCCCTTCAACAACAACGACATATACTGTAACCGGAATCGATGCTAATGGATGTAAAGCTACTGATGATGTTGTTGTATGGATAAAACAGGGTCCTACTGCTTATGCCGGTATGGATGTAACAATATGTGAAGGTCAAACATATAAAATTAATGATGCTACTGCAAATAATTATGATAATATAACCTGGTGGACTGAAACAGCTTCCGGTTCATTTGATAATGGTTCTGCTATTAATCCTGAATATACGCCGGATGCCACTGATATTTCAAATGGATATGTAAGAATATTCTTTGAATCTGTAGAGTCTGGTTGTGCCAATGCAAAAGATACATTATTAATAACTATAAATAAAAAACCTGTAGTCAATGCAGGAACAGATGCAATGATATGTCAGAATAATAAATTTATGACTTATGGAGCTTATGCAAACAATTATAAAAATTTATACTGGACAACTTCAGGAAATGGTACATTTAACAAAGCAGATACTACATTTGTAGAATATACTCCCGGTAATCTTGATGTCTCAACAGGTAATGTTTATCTTATTCTTACTGCAAATAGTAATATGTGTGGTAATCAATCAGATACTTTGATGTTAACAGTTAATGCAGGTCCGATTGCTAATGCCGGACCAGACGCTGTAATATGCGCAGGAAATGCACATGAATTATTATCAGCAAGCGCATCAGGTTATGATATGGTTAACTGGTTCACTTCAGGTGATGGAAGTTTTAATTCATATAATATTATAAATCCGACTTATATACCTGGTCCAAATGATATTTTATCTGGAAATGTATCATTGATAATAAATGCATACAAAACAGGCGGTTGCGGAAGTATGATGGACACTATGCAACTTTCTGTATCTAAGTTACCAGTAGTAAATGCAGATGATTATGGAACAATATGTTCAAATGGTTCGTTTGTTACATATGCAGCAACAGCTTCAAATTATACTTCATTAAACTGGACAACAACAGGAGATGGGCATTTTGATAAAATTGATTCATTACTGACCACTTATTATCCGGGAATAAATGATATTTCTTCAGGCAAAACAGATTTAATATTAACGGGTTATAATAGTTGCGGAATGAGTTCTGATACAATGAAAGGATTAATTATTATTTCTGCTCCGGTAGTCAATGCAGGTCCGGATCAGTCAATCGCTTATGGTGCAAGTACAAAACTTTTTGCAACAGGAGGCGGTACTTATTTATGGAATTCCGGAAATACTACTGATACAATTGTAGTTAGTCCGACAATTACTACAACTTATAACGTAACGGCAACTTTAAATGGTTGTACAGCCGGAAGTGGAGTTGTTGTATATGTTTCTGATCCGGTTTATAATATTACCGGAAATCTTACATATAGTAATAGCGCAAATACACCACTGGATAATGTAAATCTGACATTGGAAGATTACATTACAGCTTCAGTTATAAAAACGGCAAAAACTGATGCTTCCGGTAATTATGTATTTGATAATATTCCAAACGGATCATACAGAATAAAAGCTACTACCACTAAACCATGGGGTGGAGTATCTGCAATGGATGTTACCGATTTTATGAAATTTATAGGTAATGTTCCCGGAACTGTACTTGCAGGTGTAGATCTTCTTTCCGGAGATGCTAACGGAAGTGGAACTGTAACATCAATAGATTTAACTATTATAAAACAGAAAATAGTTAATCCTACGGTAGTTAATTTTGCAAATGGTGACTGGGTTTTTGATAATTCATTGATTCTTGTTAATGGAAGTGATGTAATATACGACTTTAAAGGCGTTTGCAGTGGTGATGAAAATGGTTCCTACACTCCTGCAGCAGGGAAGAAGTTGGGTGAATCTATTGTAAAATCTGTAGATCAAACAATAACTCCTGATAAAAATGGTGAATTTGACTTACCTTTAAAATTATCTGAATCAGTTAAAGATCTTGCATCTGTTACAGTGTACTTAAATTATCCTGCAAACTTAGCAGAAGTAAAAGATGTACAGATGGTGTCTCAGAATAAAGAATTGGTATATTCTGTTAAAAATGGGAAAATTAGTATGGTCTTCTCAACCTTAAATGCTCTTAATCTTAATAAAGGTGATGTTTTAGCTACTATCAAATTAAAACTTATAAATGGTGTTAATACATCTGAAGCAATTAATTTGAATGTTTATGGAGAAGGAGAATTAGGTAATTTTGATGGTCAGGTAATTAATAATACTGATATTCTTATTCCAAATTCAATTTTATTAGAACCTAATGGTATTAATATTGTTGAAAATAAATCTCTTAACATTTACCCTAATCCTGTTAACAACCAGTTGAATATTATAAATGTCGGAAATTCACAATTAAAGGTTTATAACACGTATGGTGAAGAGATGATTTCTGTCGAAAAAGCAAAAGATCATACAATTATTGATATGAGTAACTATGCTTCAGGTACTTATTTCGTAAAAATATTTACAAAAGATGGAATAGTTGTGAAAAAAATAGATGTAATAAAATAAATTTACCTTCAGCTACATTCCTCTTACATTTTTGAGAGGAATGTAACTGAAATTTAACAGGATATGTAATCAATGAGAGTTATTAACTATATAAATAATAATAAAATGAAAAATAGTATACAGTTTTACTTGGCATTTATTTTAATGCTGTTTTTAACCGGTTCAGCTTTTTCTCAAACTACATTGAAAATTGAATCTGTCTCCGCTATTCCGGGTTCAGATGTAACTGTTCATGTAGATGCTTCTCAAATTGCTGATATGCAGGGATTCCAGTTTACGATAGCTTATGATAATACTAAACTAAAATATAAAAGTGTAGCTAATTGGGGTGGCGGAACTAACTCTGCGGCGGTTCAAATAACTGATTTATCCGCTGCTGGTCAATTAACTTTTGTTTATAATGATAACCCTGTAAACATAACAACCGGAACGTTTTTTGACTTAACTTTTACAATTCTTACAGGTACAAATGGAATAGCTGATCTAAAATGGTCTGATAATCCTACCTCCAGAGAATTGTCTAATTCAGTTCCTGTAATCATCCCATGTACTTATACCGATGGAAGTATTACAATATTAAGCAATGTTAATGTAACCGGTATTACTTTGGATAAAACTTCTTTGAGTTTAATTACCGGTGGAACTTCAGGTGTTTTAACTGAGACAGTAAATCCTTCAAATGCAACTAATAAAAATGTTACATGGAGTAGTAGTGATACTAATGTAGCTTCAGTTTCAAATGGTGTTGTTTCCCCATTAAAAGCAGGAAAAACTATAATTACCGTTACTACTGAAGATGGCAACTTCTTTGGAACTTGTAATGTTGATGTTTATGACCCTCTTACAGTAAATGCAGGTAATGATACATCAATATGTAAAGGAGGATCCGTTCAATTGCAACCAACAGTTACAGGCGGTCAGTCACCATATACTTATCAATGGACCCCTGCAGAAGGATTGAGTAATGTAAGTGTATCAAACCCGATAGCTACTCCGTCAATAACAACGACATATACATTGTTAGTAACAGATATTATGTCCAATGTTTCTTCAGCACAGGTAGTAGTAATGGTAAATCAGGCTTATGTAAATCTTGGAACAGACAGAAGTATATGTTACGGTGACTCAACTATGTTATATGTATCAGGAGGAGGAACGGTAATATGGAATACAGGTGCAACCAGTAACATGTACTGGGTAAGACCAATAACCAAAACTACCTATACAGTAACAATGACAGATTACAATGGCTGTAGCGGAACAGATGATATAATAGTAGATGTAAATAAAGTTAGCGCATCAGCAGGAAGTGATGTGACAATCAACGGCGGAAACACTACAATGTTAACAGCCACAGGCGGAATTGATTATGCATGGTCAAACGGAATACTGACAGCAAATAATGAAGTATCACCAAGCGTAACAACAAGCTATACAGTAACAGTAACCGATGCAAACGGCTGTAAAGGGACAGCCGGTGTAACAGTAACTGTAAATAATATACCACAGCTAACATTAAAATTAAATAATGATACTACCATTTGTCAGGGCAATTCTGTTCAGTTGAAATCAAATGTTACAGGAGGTCAGTCCCCATATACTTATCAATGGACCCCTGCAGAAGGATTAAGTAATGTAAGTACATCAAACCCGATAGCTACACCATCAATAACAACGACATATACATTGTTAGTGACAGATATTATGTCCAATGTTTCTTCAGCACAGGTTGTAGTAATGGTAAATCAGGCTTATGTAAACCTTGGTACAGACAGAAGTATATGTTACGGAGACTCAACTATGTTATATGTATCAGGCGGCGGAACGGTAATATGGAATACCGGTGCAACCAGTAACATGTACTGGGTAAGACCAATAACCAAAACTACCTATACAGTAACAATGACAGATTACAATGGCTGTAGCGGAACAGATGATATCATAGTAGATGTAAATAAAGTTAGCGCATCAGCAGGAAGTGATGTAACAATCAACGGCGGAAACACTACAATGTTAACAGCCACAGGCGGAATAGATTATGCATGGTCAAATGGTATACTGACAGCCTACAATGAAGTATCACCAAGCTTAACAACAAGCTATACGGTAACTGTAACCGATGCAAACGGCTGTAAAGGGATGGCTGGTGTAACAGTAACTGTAAATAATATACCTCCAATAACAATCGCAATAAATAATGCCTCAATATGTAAAGGAGAATCAGTACAGTTACAACCAACAGTAACAGGCGGTCAGACACCGTACATTTATCAATGGACCCCGGCAGAAGGACTAAGTAATGTAAGTGTATCAAGCCCAATAGCTACTCCGTCAATAACAACTACATATACATTGTTAGTGACAGATAATATGTCAAATGTGTCATCAGCACAGGTAGTTGTAACGGTAAATCAGGCTTATGTAAACCTTGGCACAGACAGAAGCATATGTTACGGCGACTCAACTATGCTATATGTATCAGGCGGCGGAACGGTAATATGGAATACCGGTGCAA
>JAUZOY010000160.1 GCA_030706235.1 Bacteroidota bacterium
AAGAACGAATTAATTTCAACAAGAATTAACCGGAAAGGGTTCAAATATGATTATAGTAGAATGCCCAATATGCAAAATTCAAACTGAAACCAAAATAATTTATAAAGAAAATTTTGATATAAATTCATTTAATGCAAGTATTTTTTCGGCAAGACGACTTCCTGATAATTGCCATTATCAATTAGTAAAATGCAATAGGTGTGGTCTTACGTTTTCTAACCCAGTTTTAGAAAGTGAAAAACTTGCATTATTATATAAAGATAGTTATTTTACATATGAAGAAGAAATAGAAAATATAAAAAGTACATATGGCTCCTACATAAAAAAACTAGATCCATACTTAGAAGATAAATCAAAGATTTTAGAAGTTGGATGCGGAAATGGATTCATATTAGAGAAAGCAAGAGAACTAGGCTATAGAGCAGTATATGGTGTGGAGCCCAGTATACACGCCGTACAAAATTCCTCTGATTCAATTAAATCACATATTATAGTTGATGTCCTTAAAGAAGGCCTATTTGAAGCAAATTCATTTGATGTTATTTGCTTTTTTCAAGTGCTTGACCACATTCCAGATCCTACGATTTTTATTAAAACTTGTTATGATTATCTCAAAAAAGGAGGAGTAATATTATGTATCACTCATAATATTGATTCACTCCAATCTAAAATCCTTAAGGAAAAAAGTCCTATAGTTGACATTGAGCATACATGTCTTTTTAACAAAAAAACCTTAAGGAGAATTTTTGAAATTAACAATTTTAATATACTTAAAGAACTAAACATTAGGAATACTTATACACTTAGGTATTGGTTTAATATGTTTCCACTTAGAATATCAATAAAAAATAAAATATTAAAAATATTAAATGTTCTAAAGTTAGATAAAGTCAGACTTAGTTTACCCGCAGGAAACATTGGTATCGTTGTTCAGAAATGATATCTTCTTAATTTTATATTAATACCATAAAGTTTATAAAAAGGCGGTAATTATGAAAAGTAAATTTAAATATTTATACCCTTTTCTATTATTTTCTGTAGTATTATTAGTATTAATAATTATAGAAATAAGGCACCCTTACTTTTTTTTGCAGGATGATAATCGTGATTATGTATTGCCATTGGCTGTTCATAATTATAATAGTTTAGCATCGGGTGAACTGGCATTATATAATTTTCATCAATTTCTTGGAATGCCTCAATTAGCCTTAGGCCAATCTGGAGTCTTATATCCCTTAAATTATTTATGTATATTTCTCAGTAAAATTTTTTGGGGAAACGTATATGCAACTATAGATATCCAAGTATCCATATATATTTTGTTGGGCGCTATTGGAACATATTATTTTGTAAAAGAGCTAATTTCACAATATGAAATTGCTTTTTTTTGCGGATTTACTTGGGCATTATGCAGCTTTATAATAACTGTCTCAACATCATGGAGTACTGTGACATCAACTGCTGCTTACTTTCCTTTTATGATCTTTTTTACACTTAAAGCATATAGAACCGGAGATAAACGTTACATAGCTTGTACAGTCATAACAAAATTACTATTATTTTATTGTGGGTATATACAATTCTTTATTTATTCTGTAATATTTGAATTCTTATTTATGTCATTATATATTTTAGAGTATATTTATTGGCAGAAAGAAAAGAATCATTTAAAATCATTCGTAAAGAATTACCTTGTAAGTTATATTTTTGTTTTTATATTCTCCCTTCCACTATTATTACCTATGTGGAACCAAACAAAACTATCTGCCGGCCGTAGCTCTAAAATGTCTTTTTCTGATTTTAGTTCTTTTACTTATGATTTATTTCAATATATAAAAGCAATACTATTACCAATTAGACAATTTAATAAAGAAGTCAGCTGGCCTTATCTTCCATTTCTTTCTTATATAGGCTATATACCAGTATTACTTTTATTGACTGCATTTTTTAAGTATATTTTTATAAACAGGTTTAAAATAAGGTCAAAAACTTATGGATATATTTCTATTATAGTATTATTTATTGTTACCTTTTTTGGGTCTACAAGTATTACATTTAACAAAATTATTTATAGAATACCAATTTTAAACCGTTTTAGATGGCCATTTAAACTAATGTTTTTTGCTGACTTTTTTTTAATAATTTTTGTTGGATTAGTGTTATTTAAGTTAACAAAACACATTAAATACAAGAGCTTCAATACCCATATTTTCCTTTGGATATTAATTGCTATTCAGGTTTTGAATTTAACCACTTTTTATGTTGTTTCACCTTATAGAAGTTTTGCATATCATACAGATAAAATACCTCTTACTGAAAGTAAAACAAAATTACTCTCTGACGGAAGATATATTTCAATAAGTTCACATGTATGGAGTAATAAAGGTACTGAACGAACATTAGCTTTTAATTATGCATCATTATTTGGTCTTTCCAATTTTACTGGGTATATTGATCCACTTATTTCAAAGGACAACTTTAATGCAGTTGGCAGAATTGAAAATTATACCGGCATCTATTATCCCATAAATGCAGTTATACCTGTAAATGAACTTAGAAGCTGGGGTGTAAAATGGTATATCATTTCATCTGAGGATGAGAATTTATTTTCAAAACCTTTAAATGATCATGGTATTTTTAAAAGAAGTAGCGAACCAACGAGAAGTATTTATTATGATAAATTTGCTTACCCTTTATCTTACTATATTGATAATAAAGATATAAAGTCATTGAATTGTAAAAATACTACAAATAATATATTACTTAATACTAATTTTAGGGCTTCCAAAATCATCACAATAAATTATTTGTATAACAAATTTTTTCAAGCAACAATTGATGGGAGAAATACCAAATTAATAAAAAATAAAGACAATAAGATGGATCTTATTATCCCCAGAGGAAATCATAAAATAGTAATAAAATACAATGAGCCATTTTTTAAACTTGGATTATTTATTATAATAGCTTTTTTAATTTTACTGTTATTAATTAGACTTATTAAATCTATTATTGTAAAAGTGACACATAAATTATAGTTATATTTCTTGAATCTTTTAATTTGTTAAAGTTCAATCCGGCAAGTTATTAGGTTGTATCAGTTGATTATTCAACCCAAGACAATGCATTATATTCCTTACAACAAATTGCATCAAAGTGTATATTTTGGTCTATTAAATATTCTTTATAAATATTTATTTGCTCTATGGGACGGCCATACAAATCAGGAGAAACCAAACAAAGTTTAAAACCATAATTCTTCAGTAAATCAAAGTCACATTTGGTAATTGTTAATTTGCTAAGGCAATCCACCCAGACCCAATTTACTTTATCCCGCATATTTAGTATTGTGTCAATGCCCTCAACTTCAGAATATCTTAAAGCAATATTTTTGTTTTTATTATTTGAAAGTTTATAAATCATAGGAAAAGAACAATCAAGAAAAAAATAATTCACTACATTGAACTTTAATAATAAATCCATTACTCTGAATTCAATTCCTTCACTTTTAATATTTAGAATTATTGTCCCATGGTTATAATGTTTTAAATATTCACAAAGCCTTTCTCCTTCTTTAAATGGATCGTGTTGTAGAATTAGTTCATTCCCAAAGTCTCTTATATCAATCTCAATTCCATAATTATTTGGAACTTTTATTAACTGTTCAGATGTATTTATCCTATGAGCTATGATTTCCATTATGTACACTCCTTTTCATGTTTATGCTATATACTAAAGTTCTTTTTATAAATTTAATTTTAGATTTTATACCATTATTCCAACTTGATTGACCATTGATTCTTTTTGGAAAATATACATTAAATCGTATAATATTCAATTTATTGATTCGTGCCTTATAAAAAGCAAATAAGTCTAATGAAAAATCAAACGGAGGATTGATCCAACTATCATAAAACGAATGATGGAATATATTGGGTTGAGCATTTATGTCAATTAATCTGACCCCTAAAAATATGGATTCAAAAAATGACATCCCAAGTGTAAAAATGATATCAAAAAAGGGCCTATTTCTTCGCCTTCCTTTGATATACACTTTCTCCGGCTTCTCATATTTATTCATGATTTCCATTGCTTTAATAATATCTCCTGGGTCAGTCTGCAAGTCAGCATGTGTCCAACCTAAGTATTCTCCTTTGGCTTCTTTCATACCAGATAAGATTCCAAACCCATACCCCTTATTCTCTTCGACTTGAACAATTCTAGCAAATTTGTACTCTTTGATTAATGCTTCTAAAATTTTTAAACTATTATCTTTTGATCCGTTCTCAACAAAAATTACTTCAATATCATCTCTTGTAATTACTTTACTAAAACGCTCAAATAGAATAGAAAGATTTTTTTCTTCATTGTAGCAGGGAACAACTATAGATAGCTTCATTTAAAATCTACTCCTGTGATAAATTACTCTTTTTATTATTAGTACAAATAGCATAATTAAGATTAAGCACGATGAAATGAAAAATGCTTCTTTAAATGGTGGGCTATATATCAATGTTAAACATCTGCTTTCTTTCGATATTTTAATATTAACTCTACCAAATTTATCAGAAGTACTTACTATAGGTATCCCATCACTATAAGCCTTTAACCATTTTCTATTAAGCACATTAATTACTAAAGTATCTCCTGGTTTTAAACTCGTGGTTTGAACCCTAACACCATTTCCTTTAAATTGAATTGGAAGCGACTTTTGTGGGTTAGATTTAATAAAAGCCATAGAATTACTTTTACCTTTTAATTTCCATAAAGAACAATTGTCAAATGCAACAATTCTATTGGCAATATTCTTTAAGTCAAAGCATCTCTCCCCATTTATATAATAACGTCTTCGAGATTTATTCGCATCATAAAACATTATCCATTGAACGCCATACGCCTGCAGAGCCTTAATATTTTTAGTTGTATAAATCATTCTATCAGCAAGTTGATTTTCTTTACTTCCTTGAATAAAAGTATCATACCCATAAATGGTATAGATCTGATATATACTTGGAAAGTTATGTTTCAATGACAATGTATATCCTTTTAACGGACATCTTTCAGGAGCTAAACTAATAAGCCTGGTTATTAGTTTTTCACTTTTAGTCTTTATTAGTTGAGATACATTTTTAGGCATTGCTGGGTATACAGGATCACCATAAGCACAAAAACTAGTTCGTGCTAAGGCTGAATGGTACAACAATAAACATATAACTGGTAACGCTATAAATATTTCAACTTTTCTTTTATTAATTGGATGTTTGCAAAGAAATCTTTCGACTATTAATCCGCCGCCAATTATAAAGAACAAATTAACAAAAGTTAGCACTTTAAAAGGATTAGTAAACTTATTGAATATTGGGAACTTGCATGATATTGTCCATAACCTGCCTGAATTACCAAGTGCATATATGAAAGCAATTGAGCCGATGAAAAGCCAAATGTTTTCACCAAGTAATTTAGTAATCATTTTTTTATTCCATTTAAACAAAATTAATGATAAAAGTATAAATAATACAGCAAATAATCCTATCGTAATAAAAAACGTACCTGAATAATAAATCTGCCCGGAAAGATCCGTAAATTTATTTGACCACCCATTTGGATTACTAGCTTTAGCTAGCGGATAAGGTAATATCATTGCCAAAATTCCATTTGCAATTCCTCCTCCCCATGAACCAATTCTTGAAGTATTACTCGTTTCAATGATTTGAGGATACAGTAATGGCATTGCAATAGCTAATGCAATTATTAGTGCCGGAATGATGCAAATAGCCTTATTTAGAGTAATACTTTTACTTATCATGAGTGCAATAATTGCAATAATAAGAAATATTACTGTATAAATCCACATTTGTACATTCCCTGCATGAAAATAAATACCTAGTATCAATCCTGCACTTATTGTCCATTTCAACAATGATACCTTTCCTTGCAGTTTACATATAAGGATTATGATTAAAGGCAACCAAGCAGCTACCGGTATCATATAATACCAGGATCTTCCTGCAATCAAATTAAAACCTGTAAGCACATAACTAATGCTCAACAAAGTAGCCAAAGAAGATCTGATTTTTAAACATCTTCCTGCCCAATAGGTTGTTAAATATGCTCCTATTAAATGTATTATTGAAAAAACATCAATTGTTAAATACTCATTCCTAAAAACATATTTTGAAATAAAATAAGAAATATAGGTTACAGGGTATGTTAACGAATATATGCCTACGCTTGTTGTTGGTGAGCCCATTAATTGATAAGGATTCCATGTAGGAAATATACCTTTCCCTATACTTTTTCCGGCTTGAATTATTACCGGCAAAAATTGTGAATAATTATCGTCCTGTAAAAAATAATAAGGCTGAAGTATTTCACATATGCTTATCCCCACAACTATAACAAGAAAACCAGAGATTAACCATATAATTTTACTTAATAAACTTTCTTCATTTGAAAGTAATGGATCATCATAAAGATAATTTTGTATAAAATTGTATTTTCTTTCAACAGTAAATACCGAAAAAAGACATATCGTGATAAATAACCACATTATGATACCAAAGATAATATAATTAGTATTTACATATAAAATTAATTCAGTCAGAATAAAATAAATAATAAATATAATAATTTTCCTTTTTGGTTTAAAGCTACTTTTTGACTCAAAAAATCCTTTCATTTTTTCGCAAACCATTTATTACTCCTTAATCATTTATTTTCTATTAATTCAATTTTAAACACCCAAAACTTTTGCCCTATAAAATTTATAATTGTACTGGTTGCTGTTGAACATAAAAATGCAAGAGGTTTTACTTCATAAATATATAAAACAAGTCTGTTAATAAAAATATTCACTAGTAGTGTAAAACTGTAAAGAACGATAAAACGAATTACTTCATTTCTTGAGGGATGCCTCTGTTCAAAAGTCCAAAATTTATTCATTGTGTATGCAACTATTGATCCACATATAAAGGAACATCCCTTGGAAAAAGATGTACTAATAATATGAAGCAAGATCCAGTATACTGCTGCGTCGGTTATTACTGCTGAAAACCCAGAAACTATAAAACGTATTAATTGTTTCTTAATTCTATTCATTGATACTCCTGTTTAAACTTAAAGAATTCAGCTTCTATCTCTCCAATTTTATTTTTATCTACACTTTGGTCATTGTATAGATCGTATGGGTGCCATTTACACTTATGAAAGAAACTTTGCCAATATAAGAAGGTTTTATAGTCATTTGGCGTTCCCCAGCATATATATTTTCCCACTTCAAAGACTTTAACTTTGTATCCCAATGAAATCAATTCATTCAAACAA
>JAUZOY010000161.1 GCA_030706235.1 Bacteroidota bacterium
GAATGAATATTATTTGTAAAAGGTAAAATAATATGCTGATTGATGAAATTACTCAGGAACGAAAGCTGACATAAAAAGGTTATAAATATTATGATTACAAGACAAATAAAATCGAAAAGTCTTTCGGCTATAACAGTACCAAGAAGTAAATCAAATGGTATATTTTGTTTTTTACTCAGTATGCCGCATCTTGTAACTTCACCGATACGCGGAATTGCAAGATTAGCAAAATAGCCGGTCAGCAATGCGGTAAAAGTATATTGTAATTTAGGTTTATAATCCATGGAATTTATAAGTAAATTCCATCTTATGCTCCTGTTAAAAAAACTTATAATGGCAAAAATAAGAGATATAAAAATCCAACTGTATTTGGCATTTTTAAGATCCTGCCAAATCTGATGAAGATCCTGACCTTTGAGTACTAACCATAATAACCCGACACCTACAAAAAGAAAGAATATATAATTTAATGTACGGTATATGGCCTTTTTCACTTTTTCAATTTATTATTTTCACCGGGAAAAACAACATATGGCACAAAAGATTTAGCTTCTACAAATTCCATCGAAGCATATGAAATTATTATGGCAATATCTCCGATGACGGCTTTGCGTGCTGCCGGGCCATTAAGAGCAATAATTCCGGATCCACGCTCACCTTTGATAACATAAGTCTCAAGGCGTTCGCCATTATTTACATTAAGAACCTGTACTTTTTCATTTTCTATTAAATTCGCTGCATCCATCAGGTCTTGATCAATGGTAATGCTGCCAATATAGTCTATATTTGCATCGGTTATAGTAACACGATGAATTTTTGATTTTAAAACTTCTATTTGCATAACGGCGGCAAAATTACAAATAAATTATTTATTGCAACCCTATTTTATAAAAAAGGTGGTATTACTAAAATTAGGAACTACTATCTTATATAAAATCAATAACTACAGGTTTTAGATTCTATTTTAGAATAAACTTTTTTTTATCTTTTTTACAAATTAAATGGAATACCCATTTACCGGAGAGAGCAGAGGGAGGAAGTCCGCCTCCCGGGTATAACCATTGGCCTGCAAGGTAGAAGTTATTAAGTCCTTGAATAGTCATTTTGATTTCTTTACCTAGGTTTTCAGTTGTAGGAAGCCAACCTTCAAAAGAAGCTTTCCAGACTCCTGTATATTTGATATCAGTCAAAGGAGTTGCAACATCACATTCTTCAATATCATTGCTAATTTCAGGATAATACTTTTCAAGCAATTTACGTGAATCTTCTTCAATCAGTTTCTTTTCTCTGACATAATTATCTTTATTCATATTTTCCCAAATTTGCCAGGGACTTTCGAAAAGCATAGTAATTACAGTTTTGCCATCGGGAGTAATTATTGTATCAAAATTAAAATTTCTGAGAACAAAGCCGCTCTTCAGTGTAGTGCTTCCTATTTTAATTCCAGGGCTGAAGTATGAATAAGTCGGGTATGAAAAATCAATTCTTTTCTTTATTCCGAAAGATACCTGAATTATGGGAGTAAATAATTTCCAATTGTTAAACCCTTTTTCTATTTCCTTAGAAACATATTTGCCATTTAGAAAATCATTTATTGTTGTATGAAGATCTGAAGTGCTTATGATATAATCTGCATACTTTTCTACGCCATCTTCAAGAGTAACGCCAACAGCAGTATTATCTTTAACGATTATATTTTTTACTTTTTTATTTAATGTCAGTTTTCCGCCAAGAGAAGTATATTTATCAGCTATTCTTTTAGCAAAATTAAAAGATCCTCCGACAGGATAGCCTGCATTTTTGCTGCCAAACCATGATATCATCATAAGAAATGCGATGGCAGGTAATTCGCTTGTTTCAAATGCAAAATAAAAAAAATAACGAAGTTTTGCATTGGTAAAACCCATTTTATTGAAATAAGCGGCACAATCCATTTTTGAATACTTCATAAGAATTCTCACAGCAGAACCGGATTTTAACATTATTTTTAAGTAATCACCGATATTTCTCAGTTCAGCAGGTTTATTAAAGTTATCAAGAGAAGAGAGTTTCCGGATATCACTGCACATTTTTCTTATAGGTTCCTTATCTTCAGGTGCCATTTCAAGAAGATATTTTTCCCATTTGTCAATATCTGAATATACGAAATATTTCTGGTTGTTCTGGTCGATATAACATGTTTGAACTTCATGATTTATAATTTCAACATTATCATTCAATGCTCCGGTTTCTTTCCAAACTTCATTAAATATTCCTTTTGCGGTACCAACCAGCCAGTGAATGCAATAATCAAAAAGATAATCTTTCCTTTTCCATGCAGTACACTGACCTCCGGGAACAGAATGCATTTCGATAATTTCAGTTTCATAACCATTTATCTGACCATAGCATCCGGCAGAAAGACCTGCAATTCCACCACCTATAATAATTACTTTTTTATCCATTTCTTATTTATTTTAATCTTTATTTAACAATTAAAACCTTTTGACATATTTATGGCAATAAGGAGAGCCATGTTCTTTTTCATAGTAATTCTGATGATATTCTTCAGCTCTCCAGAATGTTCCTGCATGAGTCAGTCTGGTTACAACTTTATAACCATTTTCCTTAAGGATACCGATAAGTTTTAAAGCTGTTTCTTTTTGATGATTATTCAGATAAAAAATCTCTGAACGGTATTGCTCGCCATAATCAGGTCCCTGGTGACCAACCTCAGTAGGATCATGAATTTCAAAGAACAATTTCAGAATATTTTCATAATTTGTTTTTCTTTTATCAAAAATAATTCTGACAGCTTCGGCATGACCGGTTGTATGTGAAGAAACTTCACGGTAGGAAGGATTATTAATATGACCACCGATATAACCAACTTCGGTACTTATCACTCCGTCAGCTTTCTGCATATAGTATTCCACACCCCAGAAACATCCTCCGGCTACAATTGCAGTATCGGTATTTTCCTTTCCATCAGATTCATAAGAAATTACCTTTATTTCAGGCGTAAGTCCGTTGCTTTTCATTGTATAATCCTCCTTAATTGCATTTTGAGTATATCCAATAATGTTAAATAAGTTGAATAATATTATTATATAAAGAGTTTTCAATAAAATTATTATTTAAACATAATTAAATTTTTTAATTGTAGTAAAACGTATGATTAGCTTTAGTATTGTAAATTTAGTGTAAATATTTTGTTATTATGTAAATAAGAATTAATTATAGTATTCATTTTTAGTTTATAAATATCAGATAAATCAAAAATAAAATAGGATGATTTAATCTATGAATATAATTATTACGTATTAAAATAAAATTATTATCTTTGTTGATTGCTTTTATCAAACACTATAAAAAACACAAGAAAAAATGAAAAGAAATATTCAAAGTCCGGAAGGCAGATTAGGAATTTTATTACCCGGTATGGGAGCTGTAGCTACAACTTTTATTTCCGGGGTTTTGGCATCGGTAAAGAAAATAGGTACACCTATAGGTTCATTAACACAAATGGGGACAATAAGGCTTGGAAAAAGAACAGAAGAACGGAATCCCAGAATAAAAGATTTTGTTCCACTTGCAAGTATTGAAAATATTGTCTTCGGAGGTTGGGATATTTATCATGATAATGCTTATGAGGCAGCTATCAAGGCAGGAGTAATTGAGAAGACATTGTTGGATCAACTTAAAGATGAGCTATGTAAGATTAAACCAATGCCGGCAGTTTTCAGTAAAGAATATGTTAAGAGGCTTTCCGGTACAAATGTTAAATCTGGCCGGAATAAAATGGAATTGGCAGAGCAGTTGATGGAAGATATAAGAAAATTCAAAGAAGAGAATAAATGTGATCGACTGGTCATGGTATGGTGCGGTTCGACTGAGATTTATATAGAAGAATCTGAAGTTCATCAGTCAATAAAATCTTTTGAAGAAGGTCTGAGAATAAACCATCCTGCAATTCCCCCAAGTATGATTTATGCTTATGTCGCAATTAAAAACGGAATACCATATGCTAATGGAGCACCAAATCTTTCATGTGATGTTCCTGCGCTTATTGAACTTTCCAGGGTCACTAATACTCCTATAATGGGCAAGGATTTCAAGACCGGGCAGACTTTGATGAAAACAATAATTGCTCCGGGTTTAAAAGCAAGAGCAATTGGAATTAACGGTTGGTTTTCAAGCAATATTCTTGGTAACAGGGATGGAGAAGTTCTTGATGATCCCGGTAGTTTCAAAACCAAAGAAGTTTCGAAACTAAGTGTGCTTGATAGCATTCTGGAACCGGAAAATAATGCAGAACTTTATAAAGATATTCATCATAAAGTCAGAATTAATTACTATCCTCCAAGAGGTGATAACAAGGAAAGCTGGGATAATATTGATATTTTCGGGTGGTTAGGCTATAAAATGCAGATTAAGATAAATTTTCTTTGCAGAGATTCGATACTTGCTGCTCCGATAGTTCTTGACCTTGCCTTATTTATGGATCTGGCAAAAAGAGCAGGAATGTCGGGAATCCAGGAATGGCTTTCATTCTACTTCAAATCACCACAAGCAGGTGAAAAATTGAACCCTCAGCATGATCTTTTCAAACAATTAATGAAACTTGAAAATACATTAAGACATATGCAGGGAGAAGATTTAATAACACATCTGGGACTTGAATATTACAATGCAGATCAGAATGTTTTTTAATAAATTGTTTATTAGCATTCCCGGAATATTTTATTCGCCGTAGTATCAGTTTAAATACTTTTATCTGATTGTATAATGTATACAGGTTTTATACAAAAAAATAAAATAATCAATATTTTTCTTAAGGCTCAGTCTGTATCGATGATCTCTTCGATAGTAGATTTTATTAATACAATAATTTTAACTGAACTTGTAGGTATATGGTATGCATTATCTTCAGCACTTGGAACATTATCAGGAGGGGTTACCTGTTTTTTTCTTAGTAGAAACTGGGTTTTTCATTCGAAAGAATCAAACAAATTGAGACAGTTTAAAAGATTTATACTTGTTTGGTCGGGTAGTTTGATTTTAAATTTTTCAGGAATATATATGCTTACAGAATACCTGTATTTAAATTATATTCTATCCAAGATAATAATTGCCATATTAGTGGGCGTATTTTTTAATTTTGTTTTACAAAAGCAATTTGTGTTCAGGACTTTAAGGTGAAACGTATAATAACATATTGCAAAATATTTGTCACTTTTTTGTTTTGTCTTTTGTTTGGATTTTATTTGAACGGACAAAATATTCCTATGACAATAATTAAAGGAGAGGTAACTGATGCAAAGACAAATGAACCATTACCATTTGTGAGTGTTGTTTTTGTCGGGAAAGCAGTAGGCGCACTTACTGATTTTGATGGTAAATATGTTATAAATTCAAAAAGTGCTACAAATAAAATAAAGTTTTCCTGTGTCGGATATAAGACGGAAATCAAAGCAGTTAAAATCGGACAGACTCAGATTATAAACTGCCAGTTATCTCCTGAAATTGAAATGCTTGAAGAAGTAGTAATAAAACCAGGGAAGGTAAAATACAGAAACAAAAATAATCCGGCTGTTGAATTGATCAATAATGTGATTGAAAATAAATCAAAAAACAGGATGGAAGAACAAAATTACATGGAATATGAAAAATATGAAAAAATATTATTTGCATTAAGTAATCTTAATGAAAAATTTAAACAAAAAAGGTACTTAAGAAAATTCCAGTTTATATTTAATAATATTGATACAACTAAACTAAGAGGTAAGGAAATACTACCTTTCTATATGAAGGAAAGCATTTCTGATTTTTATTACAGAAAGAACCCCAAAGCTACCAAAGAAATAGTTAAAGCAAACAAGATGGTAAATTTTGAGGGCTATATTGATAAGCAGGGTTTGGAGGAATATCTGAAATATCTTTATCAACATATCAACATATATGATAATAACATTACTCTACTTACAAATCAATTTTTAAGTCCTATTGCAGGAACGGCTCCGATTTTTTATAAATATTTTATAAATGATACTATCTATGTGGATAGTGTAAAATGTGTAAAAGTATTTTTCTCGCCCAGAAATAAAATGGATCTTATGTTTCAGGGATTTTTTTATATAGCATTGGATAGCAGCTATGCGGTAAAAAAAATTGATATGTCAGTGAACAGTAACATTAACCTTAACTGGGTAAAGGAACTTAAAATAATTCAGGATTTTGATAAAACTGTAGATAGAAAATGGATACTTAAAACAGATGAACTATATCTGGATTTCGGAATTGTTAAGAACAAAATGGGTATTTTCGGACAAAGAAGCGTTTCCTATAAAAATTATCAGATAAACAGGCAAAGGAGTGACAGTACTTATTCAGGTATTAATCTGACTGTAAATAAAGATGCTGAAAAAAATGATTCAAAGTACTGGGATAAAAACAGGTTTATTGAATTAAATAAATCAGAGAAAGGTACATATGAGGTAATGGATTCAGTCAAGAAGATACCTGCATTCAGAAGAACCATGGATATATTGTTCCTTATATTACAGGGGTATTGGGATTTTGGTTACTTTGATGTTGGTCCTGTCAGTACTTTTTACAGCTATAATCCCATTGAAGGATTCAGGATAAGATTCGGAGGAAGAACGACATTGAAATTCAGCAAGAAATTCAATATTGAGACTTATCTGGCATATGGGTTTAAAGATGAAAAGCCTAAATATTATCTTGGAGGAACTTATGCTTTAAGTGGTAATAATGTACTTGAATTTCCACTTAAAACTATTAAATTAAGTTACCAGGATGAGACTAAGATACCGGGACAGGAACTACAGTTTGTACAGGAAGACAATATTTTACTATCTATTAAAAGAGGTGTGAATGATAAATTGTTTTACAATAAAACATTCAAAGTGGAACATATCAACGAATTTTATAATCATTTTTCTTATACAATAGGTTATCAGGATATAAAACAAAATCCGGCAGGTAGTTTATTTTATAATTCTATTGATTATATGCAGCATAAAAATACTACAGATATTTTAAACATTTCAGAGGTTTATCTTAATTTGAGGTATGCTCCAAATGAACAATTTTATCAGGGAAAATCTTACAGAATACCAATATACAATAAATATCCGATATTGCAATTGCAGTATTCCCTTGGTTTAAAAAACCTTTTAAATAATGATTATAATTATCATAAGGGAATTTTCACAATTGATAAAAGATTTTATATGTCAATATTCGGTTTTTCAGATGCAACCTTTGAATTCGGCAAGGTTTTCGGCAAGGTTTCTTATCCTGAAATGTTTATTCA